>NZ_JBEQWH010000003.1:0-249244 GCF_047501175.1 Candidatus Methanoprimaticola sp. MG2 | reverse complement strand
TATACACCCTAACCCATCCTTGGTCTGAGCCGCTTTTTTTCAACTTAACAAAGGGGTTTCGATATCCGATATCAGATGGCTCCGCAGCCCTTTGCGGCTTCGATGCACTCGGTGCAGGAGTCCCTTATCCTGGGGAGTCCGAGCTCGAGGAGTCTCAGGACATTGTCAAGGCACTCGGACATGGTCTTGTTGACCATGTCGATGTCCACAGGCTCGTCCTTCCACATGTCGTAGTCCGTTATGGTGGCTAGGCTGCAGTAGCACATGCCCAGCTCCCTGGCGAGCTGACACTCGGGGACCACGGTCATCCCGATGATGTCCGCGAAGTGCCTGAACATGTTGCTCTCGGCCCTGGTGGAGAATCTGGGTCCCTCGATGCAGAGGTAGGTGCCTCCGAGGTGGTGGTTGATCCCGAGCTCCTCCGCGGCATCGTTGAAGATCCCGTTCAGATAGGAACAGAACGGGTCGGGGATGGAGATGTGGACGGTCCTGTCGTCGAAATAGGTGTAGTCGCGCTTCTTGGTGAAATCGATGAACTGGTCCGCGATGACCAGGTCTCCAGGTGCGAACTCCTCCTGGAGGGAGCCGACCGCGCATGCGGAGATGACGTATTTGCATCCGAGCTCCTTGAGCGCCCAGATGTTCGCCCTATAGGGGACTGCGGAGGGAGGGTGCTGGTGCTCCTTCCCGTGGCGGTAGAGGAATGCGACCTCGACGCCGTTGATCCTTCCGATGAGGATGGGGTCGGAGGGCTTCCCGTAGGGAGTGTCGGGGAATACCTCCCCTGTCTTCTCGAACGTGTCGGGATTGTAGATCCCGGTGCCTCCGATGATCGCTAGCATAGGCATGCTCCGCCCAATATCTTAGGAGTATAAAGGAATCCGCCCGGCATGTGTCACGCCGGACGATCCCGACGGTCCCCGGTCGGGCGTCAGGCGATGTGCCTGATCGCCTCATAGGGGGTCACATGCAGTGCCTTCTCTGCCTCCTCGACGGTCATCCCCGCCCCGAGCGCCACAGTCAGTGCGGCCTCCTCGGTCATGAGGTTCTCCGGTGCGTGGGTGTCCGAGTCCACGACCATGCTGGCGCCGACCTGTCTCGCCACGTTGACGACGTGCCCGTTGGTGATGTTGTGGCCCATGCGTCCGGTGACCTCCAGGATGACCCCGTTGTCGCTCGCGATCTGGGCCTCCTCGATGGTGATGAAACCGGGATGTGCCAGGATGTCTATCTCGGGGTTCTCCGCGGATGCGCGGTTGGTCCCCGGGGCGACGGGCTCCGTCACGGTCTCCCCGTGGACGACGACCCATTCCGCCCCGTGCTTGCGGGCCATCCTGGCGACCTTGTCGATCTTCGACGGAGGGACATGGGTGATCTCCACACCCGGGATGACCTTGATGTAGTCCTCCACGAGCTCCACGGCCTTGGCCACGTTGGATGCCACGAACTCCACGTTCGTCATGTCCACATGGTCGGTGATCGCGATGACGTCGTGTCCGAGGACCATGGCCCTCCTGACGAGCTCGGCGGGTATGAGCTCCCCGTCGCTGTAGACGGTGTGGGTGTGGAGGTCGGCTCTCATTGGGCCCTCTCCCACAGCTTCCTGTAGACCTCGGACATGGGCAGTCCGGTCTTCTCGATCGCGACCATGGTATGGTAGATCATGTCCGCGAGCTCCCATGCCATCTCGTCCGTCTCCTTGTCCTTGATGGCGAGGGCGAACTCCCCGGCCTCCTCGATGATCTTCTTGCACATCCTGGTCTCGTCGTTGTAGAGCTTGCAGGTGTAGCTCTCGTCGGACGGGTTCTCCAATCTGTCTATGAGGACGCGCTTGAGCTCCGGGACGATCGCCATGGTCTCCTCCATGCTGCCGTATATCGTCTCGTCGAAGCACGAGGGGTTGCCGAGGTGGCAGGCGATGCCTCCGACCTGCTCCACCCTCGCGAGGAGGGTGTCCCCGTCGCAGTCCACCTGGAGCGATTTGATCCTCTGGAGGTGTCCGGACTCCTCGCCCTTCTTCCAGAGCTTCTGCCTGCTCCTCGACCAGAAGTGGGTGTAGCCGGTCTCCTTCATGAGCCTGACCGCCTCCTCGTTGGCCCATGCGACCATCAGCACCTCGTTGGTGACGTAGTCCTGGACGACGACGGTGATGAGGCCCTTGTCATCGAACCTGAGTTCGGTCATCTGACCTCGACCCCCCTGTCGCGGAGGTACTGCTTGACCTCTCCCACGGTGTACTCGTTGTAGTGGAATATGGACGCGGCCAGTGCAGCGGACGCGCCCGTCTGGGAGAACACGTCGTAGATGTGCTCCACGCTCCCGCACCCTCCGGACGCTATGACCGGGATGCTGACCTCGTCCGCGACGGCGGCCGTGAGGTCCAGGTCGTACCCGTTCTTCACGCCGTCCGTGTCCATGGACGTGAGCAGGATCTCCCCGGCCCCTAGGTCCTCGGCTCTCTTCGCCCATTCGATGGCATCGATGCCGGCGCTCTTGGTGCCTCCGTGCGTGAAGACCTCCCAGTGGTCGCCTACGCGCTTCGCGTCCACCGCGATGACCACGCACTGCCTGCCGAAGCTCTCCGCGCACTCCGATATGATGGACGGGTCCTTCACGGCCGCGGAGTTCACCGAGACCTTGTCAGCCCCGGCGTTGAGGGCGTCCCTCATGTCGTTCAGGGACCTGATGCCCCCTCCGACCGTGAGGGGGACGAAGAGGTTCTTGGCGGTCTCCGAGACTATGTCGAGCATGGTCTGCCTCGTCTCGAGGGACGCGGTGATGTCGAGGAAGGTGATCTCGTCGGCCCCCTGCTTCTCGTACTCCACGGCCATGGCCGGAGGGTTCCCGACCTCCTTCAGTCCTTTGAAGTTGATGCCCTTGACGACCTTGCCGTTCTTCACGTCAAGGCACGGAATGATCCTTTTGGTAAGCATGTGTTCACCCTATTATCTCGCGGTCCTTTGTGCTGAGCTCCACGTCCCTTCTCCTGACCGCCTGGGACAGGGCCTTGCCCACAGCCTTGAACGCCGCTTCGACGATGTGGTGCTCGTCGAATCCGCGTATGACGACGATGTGGATGGTCATGCCCGCGGACATGGCCAGGCTCCTCATGTAGTGGGTGTAGATTGGGTCCGGTAGGTCCACGTCGGCATATGGGCGGTCCACCAGGTCGAGGGATGCCATGACCAGTGCGTCATCCATTGGGACCACCGCGGTCGCCATCCTCTCTATGGGTCCGTCCCCGACTGCCTGTCTGAGGGCCTTGCCGATGGTTATCGCCGCATCCTCGATGATGTGGTGATCGTTGTCCCCCTCGGCGCTCATGGTAAGGTCGAATGACGCGTACCTGGCGAGCGTCTCCGTCATGTGTTTCAGGAACTGGATGTCGCTGGTGACATCGAACCTGCCCGTTCCGTCGATGTCCAGGGACACGGATATCCGGGTCTCCCTGGTGCTGCGCTCGATTTCGGCCTTCCTCGCGGTCATGATAACGTTCGATGAATGGTCCGACCAATATTAATGTGCGCGCAGGCGCGTCACGACGCGTCGGGAAGAACTATGTTGTGGCGGGGGCAGTCGTAGCAGATGCCGAGCTCCCCGCTGTACCCCTCGAAGACGTACAGGGCGCGGAGCAGGCCGCTCTCCTTCACGAACGTGCACACGTTGCAGAGAGATTCGGTGACATCGTCGCCGTTGGCTATGGCGGTGGCGGTGTCGGCGATCATCTTGTAGAAGTCCTCGCGGTATGCGCTGCGGTCGATCAGGTTGTTGCCGCCGCGCATCCCCTTGATGTACTGCGATACGGCCGAGCTGGTGACACCGAAGATCTTCGCCACCTGGGTCTGGGTCATCTTGTGGTTGGTGACCAGCTCCTTGGCTATCGCTCCGCGGGCGGTGGGAAGGATGTGGGTGACTATCAGTTCGCAGGGCATCTTCATGGGAATCTCATCCGGTATCGTCGGGTTTTTCAGTTAACCTTTTCGATGGGTCAGGCGCGCCAGGGGGTCTCCCACTCCCAGGGCCTCACCACTTCGGTGTACAGGGCCAGGCCGACGACCGCACTCTCCGCGCCGGCGTCCGCCAGGATGTCAGCGTCCCTCTTGGACGTGACGCCCCCGGAGGCTATGACCGGGCAGGGGCAGCCTGCGATGAACTCGCGTGCCTGTCTCTCGTCGATCCCTTTGCGCTGTCCCTCTACGTCCACGTTGGTGTTGAGGACCCCGGCCAGCGGGACGTCCCTTATGAGGTCGAACATCTCCTCGACGGTCATCGCCGCGGACTCCTGCCACCCCTTGATCGCGATGCGCCCTCCCTTGGTGTCCAGGGACAGGACGATCCTGCCGGGATGACGGTCCGCGATGGAGATGAGCCATTCGGGCTCCTTCACCGCCTTGGTGCCGACGACCACGCGGTCCGCACCCGCTGCGATGAGCTCGTCCACGGTCCCGGTGGAGCGTATCCCCCCTCCGATCTCCGCAGGCACCCCGCATTCCTTGATTATCCTGGTGAAGACCGGTATGTTGCCCTCCTTCCCGAAGGCCGCGTCCAGGTCCACGAGGTGGAGGTACTCCGCACCCTTGGATATCCACATCTCCGCCACGGAGAGCGGGTCCGGCATGGTGATCTGCTGGCTTCCCGGAACCCCTCCGACGAGCTGCACCACCTGGTGGTCCATCACATCGACCGCGGGTATTATCCTCATAGCACCGACTCCGCGAAGGAGATGAAGTTCCTGAGGAACGTCATCCCGGAGGTGCTGCTCTTCTCGGGATGGAACTGCGTGCCGTACACGTTGGCCTTCCGGAAGAAGGTGGGGATGTCCGAGCCGTCGTATCCGGTGGTCCCCCTGACGATGTCCTCATCGGGACATCCGCGGAACGAGTGGGCGAAGTAGAAGTGCGGGTCGGACACCCCGTCCATGAGGGGGTCGTCCGATACGACGCTGTTCCAGCCCATGTGCGGGACGACCTTTCCCACGAGCGGCACGTCGCGGCCCTTGAAGAATCCCAGTCCGGGGGTGGTACCCTCGGCGCTGCCCTCGTACAGGATCTGCATGCCTATGCATATCCCGAGGGTCGGCGTCCCTGCCGCGAGCCTCTCGCAGATCCGCTCGCGGTAGGGCTGGAGCCTCTCCATGGTCCTGTCGAACGCCCCGACGCCCGGGAGGACGATGCAATCCGCCTCCAGCAGGTGTCTCATGTCCGTGACCACGTCCACTTCGGCGCCGCAGTTCTCCAGCGAGCGCTTTATGGAGTACAGGTTCCCGACCCCGTAGTCGGCGAGCGTTATGTTCAGTGGCATTCGTCGATCACCTCTTCCGTCCTCTCCAGGAGCAGCGTGTTGAGCTCCTCGGTGCCGACGGTGGGTCTGACGCAGTTCTCTGTCCTGCGCTTGGACCCGAAGTCCCTGATCAGGACGTTGCGCGCCTTCAACCCGTCCACCAGGACCTTGTGGTCGATGGGCGAACGGGCGAGGACGAAGTTGGAGTCCGAGGGGAACACCTCGAATCCCAGCTTCTCGAGTCCTTTGATGAGCTTGGGCCTCTGTTCGGTGACGAGCTCGACGCTCCTCCTGATGAATCCCTGGTCCTTGACCGCGGCGATGGCCGCCCCCTCGCTGATGGAGTTCAGCGAGTACGGGATCTTGACGCACATCATCATCTCGGAGAGCTTCGCGTTCGATGCGACGTATCCAACGCGGAGCGCGGCCATGGCGTACGCCTTGGAGAACGTCCTGGTGACGATCAGGTTGTCGAACTCGTCGACCCTGTCGATGAACCCGTTGCCGGAGTACTCCGAGTACGCCTCGTCTATGACGACTATGCCATCGAATCTGGACACCAGGTCCTCCAGGTCCTTCCTCCTGAAGCAGTTCCCGGTGGGGTTGTTGGGGGACGGGACTATGGTGACCTTCGCCTTCGTCCTGACGAGGGCATCGACGTCCAGCTGGAAGTCGTCGGTGAGGTCGACCATTATCGCCTTCCCGCCGTTGCTCTTGACGAAGTAGTCGTAGAGAGAGTACGAGGGGAAGGGCACGGCGGTGTCGTCCCCCCAGTTGGTGAATGTCTTGAAGATGACGTCCAGCATCTCGTCTGATCCGTTCCCGGCTATGATGTTGTCCGGGTTCAGGCCGTACAGTTCCCCGAGGGCCTCCCTGAGTCCGCCCGAGTACGTGTCGGGATATCCGTTGAGGTCCCACGTGTGGGTGCGGAGGTATTCCGCGGCGGCGGGATTGGACCCGAGGACGTTGGTGTTGGTGTCCAGGCGGATCTCGCCGTGGAGCTTCGGATTGTAATACCTCTCGAACCCTCTGGACGTCTCCCTCATGATGCTGCGGTCGGCATCCATCTCAGTTCACCAGCCTTTCTATGCCGGTGGTGAGGATGCCTTTGGCCCCGATCCTCTTGAGCTCGGAGATGGTGTGGAACGCGTCCTTCGTGTCGATTACCGCGTGGATGGCCGCGTATCCGGGGTTCCCTGCGATCTCCAGGATCGTCGGCCCCTCCAGTCCGGGGATGATCCTCTCCGCGTCCTCGATCTTGTCCCTCGGCACGTTGGCCATGAGGTACTTCTTGCTCTCGGCGGTTATGACGCTGGCGATGGACTCCGCGATCTCGTCGATCTCGTTCCCGTATTTCGCGAGTGCCGCCTCGCTGGTGAACACGCATGCCTGCGATTCGATGATGTTGCCTGCCTCGACCATCCTGTTCATCTTCAGGGTGGACCCGGTGGACACGAGGTCCACGATGTAGTCCGCTATGCCCAGGTAGGGCATGACCTCGGCCGCACCGGTCACAACTATGACATTGACATGCTTGCCGATGGAGTCGAAGTAGCGTTTGGTGATGTTGGGGTACGAGGTCGCGATCCTGGCGCCGTCCTCGATCTGGGACGCGTCCGTGATGCCGCTCGCCTCCGGGACGGCGACGGCCATGTGGCAGTATCCGAACTTGAGCTCGAGCCTGTTGACGAGGTCGCTGCCTGCTTCCGCGACCTGGTCCTGTCCGGTTATGCCCATGTCGATGGCGCCTGCGGCGATGAACTCTGGAATGTCCTGGGCCCTCAGGAACAGGACCTCCACGTCCTGGTTCCTCGCTTTGATGTAGAGCTTTCTTCCGAAGTCTTCGCCAAGGTCCAGTCCGGCCTTGGTAAGGAGCTCGACCGCCCTCTCGTTGAGACGGCCCTTGTTGGGAACTCCGAATTTCAATGTCATAGTGATTCGTTCGCATCCCCTTGAGGTAGATAACCGTTGTCGTTCCCCGCGCGCGTCCTGTCTATATAGGGATGGGGTGGAAGACGAAATATATGGAGCATACGGATTCCTTCGGACATGGAGAAGGAGGAGTTCCTGGCCAGGCTCAGGTCACAGACGGGGATATTGGCCGCGGAGGAGATGCCGGATTCGCTCTACGGGAGGATAGTCGAGGAGGAATCCATCGTGACGGGAGCGGGAGGGCAGCTCCCGATCGTCAACGTCGGTCTGGACGAGTGTTCCGCCAGGACCCATAGGTTCTGCCTCTTCATGATGAACGGGAAGTACAGGGAGACCCGCAACTGGGACCGTACCTTCCATGGGATGGTGATGAGGGACCCCGAGGGGAACGTGCTCGGATACGACATACTGCCGGAGGACCACGACGTGTGGGCCGAGAAGGACAACATCGTGTTCCTCTCCGACGACTTCATCCTTTTCGCGGATGTCCAGGCCGCCGGACAGCCGTATATGGAGATCCGTGCCCGCCCCTATCTGGGGGAGGGCAGGTGGATCCCCGAGGGCATGAGGGCGGTGATATGGATACCGTGCTCCACCAGTGCCGACATCATCGGCAGGCATTACGGGGTCGGTATGGGGCGCAGCTCCGTCGGGATAGTCGCGTTGGACATGTGACCCGTTCCCCATCAGGAGCCGAGGAGCGACTTGGACCTCTCGAACATGCTGTGCGCGAGGGCGGTGGTCGCGACGGGGGTTGAGGGATCGATGAGCTTCAGCTCCATGCGCGATGCGACATCGGCGCAGCATTCGTCCACCTTTTCCCTGTCCCCGAGGCCCGTGTCGATCCTGAGGGCATACTCGTAGTGGCCCCACTTGAACAGGTCCCTCATGTACTCCTCGGCCGAGCTGTAGAATCCTGCCCATTCCTTCTCATTGCCAAGTGGGTACTCGTCCCAGGATGTGGCGAATGCGGGCGTCAGGAACAGCATCCCGGTGTAGTTCTTGACGAGGTCCCTGTACTCCTCCCTGCCTCCGACGGCGACGGACACGCAGTCGTCGCACACCTCCCCGTTGTTGTCGTGGAACACCGTCACGGGCGTGGGTATGCCGTTCTCCTTCGCCCATGCGGAAGGGTCCCATCCATAGCTCCCGCACATCCCGTAGTACAGTGCCAGCACGTCGAACCTTCCCGCCAGCATCCTGAGCTGGTCCTTCAGATGCTCCCTCAGCTTCTCCGGTTCCATGTGGAGCTTCGTGGGGTTCATCATGATGACGATGTTGAATCCGTCCGGGTCCATGTCCATGCCGGTCATGAACCCGTACTCGTCCACCATGGTGTAGGGGATGGACCTCCTGTCGAGCTTCCCCCTTATCGTCCTCACATATTCGCCGTCCACGATGTAGACGTTCTTCGGCTCCGGGTCGTCCTGTATGCCGAACACCAGCTCATCCTCCAGCATGGGGCATGCGATGACCCCCATCGTTCCCTTGACCATGCCCGAGGATACGTGGTCTGCTTATTAAGAATGGAAAGTCCGACGGCGACGACCACGTATCTCCGGAGATACCGGGAAAGTATAATGTCCCCGCGGGCGGATGCGGGAGCATGGGCGATCGGAAGGATTTCGACAGGATGATCGACGCATACGTCGAGATCTTCGGCAACAGATGGAACATCCTGATCATCAACGAGCTCCTGATAGGGTCCAGGAGGTTCAACGAGATCAAGAGGAACCTCGAGCCTGTGACCCAGACCGTCCTGACCCGTCACCTCCGCCAGTTGGAGGGATACGGGATAATCTCCAGGGAGGTCCTGCCCGGACCGCCGGTGGAGGTCCGCTATTCCACCACGCCGAAGGGGCTGGAGCTGTTCACGCCCATGCTGGACACCTTCAAGTGGATCATAGAGAACGTGGTGGAGAAGGGTTCCGAGGAACCCTGAGTGTTTGTGGTCGGGGATGTCCCGACCGTTTCAGAGCAGCTTCTTGGCGACTGCGAGCTCCGCGTTGAGCACGGACCCTCCGGCCCCGCCCCTGAGGGTGTTGTGGGACATGGAGAACGCCTTGTAGTATCCGTTGCTCTGTCTGAGCCTTCCGATCGTCACGGCCATCCCGCGTGCCCTCTCGGGCCTTCCGGCCATCGCATCGAAGACGGGCTGGGGACGGTTGTCCTCATGCCTCACGATGATGGGCTGTTCGGGAGCGGACGGCAGCTTCAGGGTCTGAGGCTCCCCGCGGAAGTCGACGAGGGCCTTCTCGAGCTCCTCGAGCGTGGGCTGACCCTCGGTGTCCAGGACGAGGGATTCGAGATGTCCGTCTATCACGGGGACCCTGGCGCAGTTGGCCATGACCTTGAATCCCGCATAGTGGAACTCCCCGTCGGAGTAGGTCCCGAGCATCTTCGCCAGCTCGGTCTCCATCTTCTCCTCCTCGTGGCTGATGAACGGGACGACGTTCCCCACGGCATCGAGCGAAGGGACTCCGGGATAGCCTGCGCCGGAGAGCGCCTGGTACGTGGAGACGAAGACCTGCTTCAGACCGAAGGCCTGGTTGATGGCATGCAGGGGTGCCGCTATGCCGGTGGACGAGCAGTTGGCGTTGGTGACGATGTAGCCTCCCGCCTCCCCGTATGTGGGCTGGTCCTTCACGGCATCGTACTGTCCGGGGTTCACCTCGGGGATGATGATGGGCACGTGGGCGTCCATCCTGTGGGACCCCGCATTGGTGAAGACCGCGACACCGGCCTTAGCAAGCTCGGTCTCCGTGGGTCCGGCGAGGTCGGAAGGTATCCCGCTGAATGCGATCCTGCAGTTCTTCCCGATCTTGCCGATGTCCATGACCTCGATCCTGCGGTCCATGGTCTCGTCCTTGTAGACATGGTCCCTGACCTTGAGGACGTCCCCGAGTCTCTTCCCCTCGGACCTCTCGGATGCATACAGCCCCTCGATCTCGAACCAGGGGTGGTCCTCCAGCATCTGGATGAACCTTTGTCCGATCATTCCAGTCGCTCCGAGGACTGCTACGCTGATCTTGCTCATTCTGGATACTCTCCAATGTGCGGGCATCCGCGCCTTCCTATAATAATAGTGCCCACGCACGCGCGGGATGTCATGGCGTGGGACGGTCACGTCCGCAGGCTGACCTGTTGACGAGGCTCGCGATGTATCCTGCGCCGAACCCGTTGTCGATGTTCACGACGCTCACGCAGCTCGAGCAGGAGTTCAGCATGGCCAGGAGTGCGGCGACGCCCCCGAAGGATGCGCCGTACCCGACGCTCGTGGGGACGGCTATTACCGGGCAGTCCGCCAGGCCGCCGACCACGCTGGCTAGCGCACCCTCCATCCCAGCGACGGCGACGATGGCCTCTGCGGTCATTATATCGTCCGAGTGGGCGAGGAGACGGTGGATCCCGGAGACTCCCGCATCGTAGATGCGGACTACATTGTTGCCCAGTGCTTCTGCGGTCACGGCCGCCTCCTCGGCCACAGGGATGTCGCTGGTCCCGGCGGTTATGACGCATATCTTCCCCCGTCTCTCGGCGGTAGGCGTGCCGGCGACCCCTATCCTGCTGATCCCGTCGTATCTCAGCGGGACCTCGGCGGACACCAGGTCGACCGCGGACGGGTCCATCCTCGTGATTATCACGGAACCGTTGCCGTTGTCGAGGAGGCGCTTGGCTATGGACGATATCTGCTCCGGGGTCTTGGTGGCACCGTAGATGATCTCCGGTATCCCCTGGCGTATGCCGCGATGGAGGTCCACCTTGGCGAAGCCCAGGTCCTCGAACGGCTCCCTCTTCAGACGTAGGGCGGCCTCGTCAGCGGAGACCTGACCGGATGCGACCTCCTCGAGGAGCATCCTCATCTCGGTCTCATCCATCGCGCGTTACCTCGTCTATGGATATCTTGTCGAAAAGTTGCGACAGGGCGGCCACGATCTCCACCTCCCTGCTCTTCGCGTTGGCCTGCATGGACTGGGGCATGCGTATGCATGCGTCCTTCCCGTCGGTGTTCACCCTGAACCCGGAGTAGCCCATCTGTTCCAGGCACTGCTCGGCCTTGCCTATGGTGATCAGGAGGTCCTCGGTTATCGGGGTCCCGGGAGCTATGCGGGTCGCAAGGCACGAGTTGGACACCTTGTTCCACGTGCTGAGCCTCTCCGAACGGGACAGTCTCCTGATCTGGCTCTTGGTGAGTCCAGCCTCTCTGAGGGGGGACCTTATGCCCAGTTCCTCCAGCGCCCTCATCCCGGGACGGTCCTCCCGGTCGTCGGATGCGTTGGTGCCGTCCGCGACCACGAAATATCCTCTCCTGTTGGCCATCCCGACGATCTCCTCGAACATCTTCCTCTTGCAGATGTAGCACCTGTCCGGGCCGTTGTCGGACATGCCCTGCACCGAGAGTATGTCCACGTCTATGACCGCCGGTTCGAGCCCTTCGGAATGACAGAAGTCTATGGCAGCATCGATCTCGTCGTAGCGTTCGAACCTGGAGCGCACTATTATGGGCAGTACGTCCGCGCCGATCTTTGTGGCGGCATGGACCAGGAACGTGGAGTCACTTCCTCCGGAGCAGGCTATCGCTACCTTGTGATTCTCTCTGAAGAAGTGTTCGAGGCTCTTGCGGTTCAGGCTCACGTGATTGATATCGGCCGATGCCTATATGAAAATCGCTGTTTGCCTCGGACGGGAGCTCAGAACTCATTCGTAGAGGTGTTTTTGCCTCTCCTTGGAGATGGACAGTATGACCTCGGCTATCTGGGTGGCCTCGAACTCCGTGAGGCTTACCTCCTCGCAGAGCTCGCGGTAGTGCTGCTTGACCTCGCGCTCCTTCTCGTCGTCCCAGTAACGCTGATGCGAGATCTTCTTGGCCTTTGCGAGTTCGTCTGCGATCTCCATGCGGGTGGCGATGAGGTCTATGATCTCCTCGTCGATCGCCTCGATCTGTGATCTCAGCTCCTCAATGTCTGCCATATGGGATGCTACATCTGGCGATTATTTATGGGTTGGGGGTTGACCCACCTCTGTCATATGGTTATTCCCTGCTATTGGATGGGTCTTGACGCCTTATCGATGAACAAAAATGTTTATCAATGATTTCATTCATACAAGTGCATGGACATAATGGAAACTTACTTTTCTGCCCATCCTTCACAGAGGAAAGTCGTCAAGCTCCTCATGGAGCTCGGGATAAGGGTGGAGGATGCTCACGCATATTGCGGAGACATCAAACAGGGGGATTGTGCGATCGGGGAGGCCGCAGGCGTGGACCGCAGGGTCGTGCGTGCCGCTCTGACGAGGATATCCTCCATTCCGGAGCTGGATGCGATCTTCTCCAAGCTCAGATGCACCCTGTCTATGGTCGACCTCGCACCGGAGATAGGATGCTCGTCCATTGTCATCTCCCCTACGGACGCTAAGATGCCTGGTATCCTCGCCGAGATCACCGCCGTCCTCTACAAGCACGGGGTGTCCGTCAGACAGGCGATGGTGGACGAGAACGGGCCCGATGGCGCCGTCTTCCTGGTCGTCGTTTACGGAAGGATCCCCGACGGGGCGATATCCGAGATCAGGGCCTGTCGCGGCGTCAGCAGCGTCCTGATAAAGTGATGTGAGAATGGGGAGGAGGATGTCTCCTCCCCGAAATCGTTTCCTCAGAGTTTCAGGTCGAGGGTGCGAAGGACCTTCTCGGGGCATATCCTCTCGCACCTTCTGCATGCGGTCCCGGCACAGCGGTCGGACTCGATCTGCGCCTTGTACTTCGACACGCCCTCGGGCAGGATCGTCAGAGCCTTCTCCGGACACTCCTTGACGCACTTCTTGCATCCGATGCATCTTTCCACGACCCCGGACAGGATCATCCCGGACTTGATCATCCTCACCTTGCACTTCTCGGTGTCGGGCAGGTCCCTCTTGGCCAGTCTCGTGACCTCGGTGTCCGCGGAGGATATGACGTCGGGGATGTGCTTCAGGGAGTACATGTCGAGCATGTCGTTGTACATGCTCATCGGCATCCCGGTGCACCAGACCGAGTACTCGACCGAGTAGAGGTTCTTGAACACGTCCGATGTCGCGAACATGACGTGGTCCGCGCGGAGCTGTTTCGCGAACTCCCTGAGGCTGTCGAGGTCCACCTGTCCGTGGACGATCTTCCTCGCGAGCCCGATGGACGTGTTCCCGAACTGGATGATCTTCTTGGCGCCGGGGGTGACCATCCCGACATCCATCGCCTTGCGGGCGTCCACGTACAGTCCGGAGGCCCCGGACATGTATGCGGTCCTGACGTCGTCCACCCAGAGCCCGGCCGCATCCATGAGGGTCAGGAACCCGGCGCGGAGCGCTCCGATGGCCTTTCCGGCCTCGTCCACATCGTTGGATGTGATCTCGATGCCGTCCTGGAGGATCAGGGTGCCGGTCGGCGTGTTGATCTTGGGAGGGACTATGATGCCCGCTCTCATCCCGTTGGCGAGCGCGGCGATGACCCCGGTACCCGTGATGCCCACGGCCTTCCCGTGCATCGGACCTTCCGCGATGACCTTACCGGTGAGCGGGTCGATCACATCGCCCTCCACGGGGGCAAGCGTGTCGTCGAGGACATAGCACTTCCATCCGTCGTCGGTGATCTCGATCTCGCTCAGTGCGCCGGGTGCGGCGAGCATCCCGCGCTGGATCTGCTGTCCTTCCAATGCGGGTCCCGCGGCGGCGGACCCGCTGTAGATCTTGCCGTTGACGACCAGGGCCATCTCCGCGTTGGTCCCGTAGTCCACGACGATGCACGGTTCCTTGACGTCGAGGATGTCGGTCTCCATCATCATGGCGATGGCGTCCGCACCGATCTCGTGCCTGACGGCGGGAGGTATGATGACCTCGGCCTTGGGCATGCCTTTGAGCCCAAGGGACTCCGCGGACACGATGTCCCCGTTCCTGGGAGGGGACACCACCCCGAGGTCCTTCAGCATGTTCTTCCCCGCGTATGCGAGGTCGCGGATCTCGATGTTCTGGAACAGGGAGAGCTGGAAGGGGTTGCCGCAGACACCGATCTTCTCCACGCAGGAGAGGTCGATGCCGAACTCTGCGAACAGGTTGTTGATCGTCTCTATCATCAGGCCGTTGGCGACGTCCTCCCCGGCCTTCATGGCGAAGTTGACGTGGTCGATGACGTTCATTCCAGGGATGGGATGGCGCTCCGTGATGGCCGTCGCAACGGTCTCGCCGGTGTCCAGATCCACTGCCTGGCAGCGGAATCCGCTGGTCCCGAGGTCTAGTGCAATGCCGTATCTCATGATCTCATCTCTTTCTTTATCGTGTATGCAGCGCTGTTCACCGCCATGACCGCGGTGCCTATCTCCAGGGGGTCGTGGATTATCGCCTTGCAGCGGGTCCTTCCCTCCAGGTCGTAGTAGTGCGGCACCCCCGGGCTCGAGATTATCGAGCCCTGCGCGATTATCTCTCCGGGAATTATGTACGGGGCAGCATTTATCAATAGTGTATTGTCGGACACCGCCTTCTCGACGTTCCTCTCGGCTTTCGCGCCCAGGGACGTCAGCGCCTCGGCCTTCTCGTGGATGATGTCCGTGACGGTCACGTTCGCACCCCATCCGATCAGGATCTTGGTCGCCCATGTGCCGACCCTGCCTGACCCGACCACGAGCACGTCCTTCCCCTCGACCCCCTTGGCGGCGTTCTTGAGACAGACCGCGTAGCCCATCGCGGTGCCCCAGGAGTTGTCGGTGTACTTCCTCTCCAGCGTGTTGTACGAGATGAACATGGGGTCGTCGGACATCATTATGATGTCGGTGCCCTTGCCGACCGCCTCGGCGAAGCCGGCGACGTCCGTGCTCTCGGTGACGTAGCTCCTCATGCCGAGCCTGGCGGTGATGGCGTCCACGGATTTCGCGAACCCTCCGATTATCCCGAGCCCCGATGTGACGGGCACGGCCGCGGCGGTGAACCTGGACAGGTCGTAGTCGTCCATGTCCAGCCCTGCCGCCTCCAGGGCGATCCCCTTGACGGTCTTCCCGGTGGCCTTCATCAGCCTGCCGTCAAGGTCCATTTTGTCATCGGGGACACCCCAGATGACATCCTCTGTAAGTCTCGTCATTTCTCAAACCTCCTTTGGGGACAGGTCGTCGAACCTCTCTGCGGCGCAGCTGTCCATTATCGCCCGTATCACCGACAGGCGGCGGTCCTCTGCCTCCTCGGGCGTGGCCCCGGAGACCATGAAGGTCCCGTGCCATTCCCTCTTGCCCGGGGAGTAGTCGCTTATGGAGTCGTCGGACCCGAACAGGCCAGACTCCATCCTGGGTCTCAGGACGTGGGAGAACTCCTTCTCGCCGGTGGTCCTGAGGACCCCGTCCCTGAAGTGCAGATGCCAGTATATCCCGGAGCGTCCGGACCTCGTCAGGGGCTTCCGTCCCGTGGTCCGGGACAGGACCAGCTGCTCCAGGAGGTTCACGCCCGTGCCGGTGAGGATCGCGGCCGGCGTCTGGCTGGGTATGCGCGCGTCTATCTCCAGGAACCTGAGGCCCTTCGGGGTGAGGATGGCCTCCACGTCCATCAGGCCCTTCAGTCCGAGCCCCTCCGCCGTGAGCTTCGAGTATCTCGCGAAGTCCCTCTCCTGCTCCTCGTCCAGTATCGTGGGGTAGCAGCGGACCTCCTTGCAGTCGTATCCCCCATCGAGGACGACCTCCGTCGTCACGTAGGGCACGGACTCCTCCCCGTCGCCGATCACCTCGAGGGAGATGCTCTTCCCATGGACGAACTCCTGGATCACGGGCTCGTCATCGAGCCTCTCGATCCTTTCGAGCCCCTCGTCGATCTCCTCCTGGCTGTGGGCCACGGTCACGCCGACGCTCCCGCTCTGGGATGAGGGCTTCACGACGACCGGGAACCCGCACTCCGGCCAGTGTCCCGGCAGAGGGACTCCGACGGACTGCATCAGCCTGTTGGACTCCAGCTTCGATTGCGATGTGTCATAGGCATGGAGGTCGAACAGGAACGGGATGCCCGCATCCCTCAGGATGCCGTCCAGAAGCTCCAGCAGGTCATGCTCCTCGCATGCCGGGAGGACCGCATCGCAGGTCCTGAATATCTCCAATGCCCTTTCGGGATCCTCCAGCGGGTTCAGGACATGCGGTTCGTCGCATATCGAGAGCGCGGGGGCGTTCTCCCTCCTGTCCATCAAGACAGTCTCATAGCCGGCCTTCCTTCCCAGGAACGCGGCCTCCATGCCCTGCAGGGCTCCGCCGACAATGCATAGTCTCATCCTAGCCACCTCCGGTCATGGTATCAGTCGATCTTGTTCCCGTTGAGGTAGGTGTTGCTCTTGCCGGTCTTCCTGACGCTGCTCTTCTCGTTCTTGAGCATCAGCAGCCTCTCCAGTCCGAATCCCACGCCGGCCCATGCCTCGTGGATGTCGTGTGCCGCGTCCAGCCTGTGGGGTCCCACGGCCCCGGAGGCGACCTCCGTCCCGTTCACCTCGACGTCCAGGGTCTCGACGTACACGTCGGACTCCTCCCTGGACAGCGTGTAGTCGAGCCCGGCGGCCTCCATGATGTCCCCTATGTATGTCTTGAGGGAATCGACCGGGTCGCCCTCGGGTCCGAGCTCCACCAGGTTCATCATGGTGAACTCCTCGAGGTGCCTGTAGCTCTTGGACTCCTTTCTGAAGCATTGTCCGATCTCGAATATCCTCACCGGGCCGTCGGTGTGCTCCCTGAGCCTGCGCATGACCACGTACAGATTGGGTGCCAGCATGGGCCTCAGCGCACGTTTGTCATCTATGAAGAAGACCTGCTTGTACAGCGGCTGGTCGGGGGTGATGGTCATCTTCGCGAGCTGCTGCGTGGATATGATGGTGGGCGTCCTGACCTCTATGAACCCTCTCGCCACGAGGGCGTCCGCGATCCTGCACTCGAGCCTGGAGAGATCGTGTCTCGTCGGCGAACCAATGAGCTCCCTGACCTCGGCGTTGTTCGCGGCCTCGGTCCTGGACATTATCTTGGCGAACTGCTTGTCGCGTTCGGCAAGGTCCGAGAAGTCCATGTGGTTGTAGTCTTCGTCTCCATACTCCATAAGGTGCTGTATCTGGGGGTCCGTGAATCCTGTCATTTGATAACACTGCCATAGGCGAAAGGCCGGGGTGTCGATCCCCGCTGGCTAGGTTTTAGAGACCCGCTGGTCGCCGGACCGCCCTCCTTATGGCAGAGAGCCTTTTGGACCATATTTAACCGTTTTCCAACGGTCAGATCAAAATTGTCCATTTTATGGACGATTTCGGCCCTCATCCTCCATATAAGTGAAGGATTTAAATATATGTTTTTGAGGATTGAAACCATTCAACACAACATATAAATATTGGTGTTCAAGGGAATGACATCATTTATATTGTTGGATGTAAGGTGCTCCAATCACCATCCGGAGTATGCCGTCATCGTATTTGGACTTGGGGCCTATTGGGTCGGGAGAAGATGGGATAAGGGGGTTGTGGGGTTTGCGATGGAGGTCAGTCGAACTCCACGTCCTGGTTCTGGGCGGTGGTGAACTTGATCCCGGCGGCCGTCAGCATGTTGCTGATGTTATCCGCGATGTGGCTCAGATCCTGGTTCTTGATATAGGTCTTGATGTAGAACTCGTTGCTGTCCATGGGGAAGACGAGACGGACCTTTCCCTTGCGGTTGTATCCCTCGGGTTTCCTGTTCTGCTCCAGGTCGGCGACGTTCAGGTCTATCAGCATCTGAAGGATCTCCTCCTCTTCGGGCATCTGGCCTATGTCCTCCAGGAGCATCTTTAGGATGTCGGGGAACACGGGCGCAAGATCCTTGTAGGGTGTTTTTCCTTTCAGGAGAAAGTTGACGCTGAAGACCTTCATCAATCCTTGACCAAGGACACTCTATATAGGGTTTATGGAATGGGCTCCGACTAAACATCATTATTAATGGGCGTATATGGGGTGTGCATGAGAACCGCACTCACGGTCGCGGGCTCGGACTCGATTGGAGGCGCGGGCATTGAGGCAGATATCAGAGCCATGTCCGTCGTCGGGGTCCATCCCGCGGCAGTCATCACCGCCGTCACCGCGCAGAACACCTGCGGGGTCGACGGCATCCTTCCCATCTCAGAGGAGTTCGTCAAGCTCCAGTTGGAGGCGGTGCTCAAGGACGCCGACGTCAAGGCGATCAAGACGGGTATGCTGTACAGCCCGGGGATCGTCGAGACCGTCGCGGACATCCTTGAGGACCATGAGGCCCCTCTGATAGTAGACCCGGTAATGGTCGCGACCACAGGGGCGTCCCTCTCCGGGGACGGACTCGCCGACGCCATGAGGAAGAAGCTGTTGCCGATATGCGAACTCGTGACCCCGAACAGGTCCGAGGCTGAGGTCCTGGCGAAGATGAAGATCAAGACCAAGGACGATGAGAGGCTCGCCGCCGAGCTGATCGGGAAGGGCGGGTCCGCCGTCCTAATGAAAGGAGGGCATTTCAACGCGCCCACCGTCAGCGATTTCCTCTACCTTTCCTCGGAGTTCACCAAGATGGAGTATCCGAGGATAGGGAAGGCGGGTCACGGGAGCGGATGCGTGCTGTCCGCGTTCATCACCGCCCATATGGCGAAGGGGATGGATGTCGCCAATGCCGTGTTCAAGTCCCGCGAGCTCATCCAGGAGGCCATAGCCACCCAGTACTCTGTGGGTCGTGGTGAGTTCATCGTGAACCCCATGGTGAAGCAGGAGGACAGCGAGGGATTCCTTATCCTGGACGCCCTCGACTCCGCCGCATCAAGGATCCTCGATGTGGTCCCGGAGGAGTTCGTCCCGAAGAAGGGCATGAACATAGCCATGGCCATGAGGAACGCCTCGGGCCCCGAGCAGATCGCCGCCATAGACAGGAGGCTCTACGTCCACAACGGGATGATCCACAAGGGCGGACCCGCGAAGTTCGGGACAGCAGAGGGCCTCTCGTACGTTCTCCTGGCGGTCATGGAGAACCACCCCGAGATCAGGTGCGTCATGAGTCTCGCATACACCGCCGACATGCCCGACATCATGGAGGAGGTGGGGCTCAAGATAGTCTTCGCGGACATGGTGAAGGACAGGCTCCAGGAATCAACCGGGAAGGCCCTGTCGAAGGTCCGCGGGGTCCCGGACGCCATCATCGACAAGGGCTCCAAGAAGGACCGCATCGTCAGGATCCTCGCGAAGGACACGGCCGACATGTTGTCCAAGCTCGAGCAGATCCTCTGATCGGGAAAACCTCTGGGCCTCCGGGCCCATTTTTCAAGAGATATCAAAAAAAGAAGATGAGCCGGGACATGCCCGGCTCTGGATTTGGTCGGCTCAAGCGTTGATGGAGACGATCTCGATCTCGAAGTAGAGTGTGATGTTGCACTTCTCTTCGCAGGTCTTGTAGGTGTATCCATCGTTGCTGACGGACGTGATGTAGATCGGGTTGCCGTCCACATCGACCTTGAGCATCTGGATTCCGCCGTCGACGGAGGTCGTGTCGGTGATGTTCATCGTGGCCGTTATGTCCCCGGAGGTCCCGGTGACGCTGTAGGTGACCTTCCCGAACTTGCTGTCCTCGTTCTCGATGTACTCGTAGGTCTCGCCGTTCTCAGGGTTGTTGACGATGGTGACGGTGTTGTCGTTGGCGTTGAACGTGGCGGTCGCGGGCCATCCGTACGCGCTCGTGATTGCGGTCTGTCCGGATTTGAGGTCGATGTCCTCGTATATGGCATCGAACTGGGCCTTGGTCAGGACCTGGATCCTGGGGACCGTGATGTCCTTGGATGCGGTCTGTTCCTCTCCGGGTGCGAGGTATCCCTCTCCGACGGGGATCTCGACCTTGAACTTGTCCCCTACCTTGTGTCCGATCAGGCTGTTCTCGAACATCTCGAGGGCCTTTCCGCTTCCGACGGTGACCTCGAAGTCGGAGTAGCTGCTCTTGGAGGTCCACTCGTTCGCTTTGACGATGTCGTCATTGTCCCCGATGCTGGCGTAGCTCGTGTCGAAGACAACGGCGCCATCCTCTCCGTAGTATGCGTAGTAGGCTCCGGTGTAGTCCACCATCACCTTATCGCCGTAGGCGACCTTAGTGTCGTCGGTCTGAATGTAGTGTTCGTCCACGTAAGTGCCGAGGACACCTACGCATGCAACGACGAAAACGACGAAGCAGACCGAGAAAATCGGGTCTCTCTTCTTCCTAATGCCTTCGCCAGTCATCTGATATCGAAAGCCACCGATATCCTCTTTATAATTAAAGGGTTCGATAGCATCCTCAGACGGCCCGTTCAGAGCCAGTGCCCGTTCGTCTGACCCTGAATGAAACACCCCATGATTCGGCCATGAGACGGCATCTCTCCTCGGACTCCGGGGGTATGGTCCCTCCGACCACCGATACCGTGACGTCGGGTATCGAGCCTCTGACGCCCTCGATGAACCGCAGGAGGGCGTCGTACGATGCCTCCCCGAACTCCGGTCTGCACAGGTCGACGTACTCTTCGGGGCAGCATGCGTTGAGGCTGATCGAGATCGCGTCCAAGGCCTTCGAGAGGTCGGGCACGATGTCCCTGCCGTTTATCAGGCATCCGAGCCCGTTGGTGTCCAGGCGTATCCTGGCGTCGGTCTCGGCCCTTATGCGGCCCGCGATCTCGACCAGGTCATCCAGCCTCTCGGTGGGCTCGCCGTATCCGCAGAACACTATCTCCTTGGCGTCGGAGGCCCTGGCCCTTATCTCCGCCATGACCTCCTCCACGGTCGGTTCTGCAATGAGCCAGAGGCTGTCAGCATCCCCTAGGCGGGGCGTATGGTTCCTGACGCAGAACGTGCATCTGCAGGGGCACCTGTTGGTCATGTTGACGTACCATGTCGAGCCGTAGCGGTATAGGATGCTCATGTCGTCGGGTGAGTCTGCGCCTTTCGACATAAGCGTTGCGTTCCTACAAGCGGATATATGTGGATGCCATCCGGGATGTCATGTTCGACCTATATGTCGTGACCGACTCAGACCTTTCCAGGGGACGCACGGATGCCGAGATCGCCCGCCTCGCCTACGAGGGCGGTGCCGACGCGGTGCAGCTCAGGATGAAGAACGCGGACGGCAGGTCGATGCTGGCTCAGGCGAAGGAGATCGCCAGGGCCGCAGAGGAGTACAACCGTTTCTTCTTCGTCAATGACAGGGTGGACATAGCCATGGCGAGCGGTGCCGACGGCGTGCATCTGGGTCAATCGGACATCCCGGTGGAGGACGCCCGCAGGATGATGGGGGACGATGCGATCATCGGGGTATCGGTCCATACCGTCGAGCAGGCCAGGGAGGCCATAGGCGGTGGTGCCGATTACCTCGGGGTCGGGTCCATATTCACGACGGCGACGAAGGCGGACGCGGTCCAGGCGATAGGCCTCGACGTGGTGTTCCAGATAACGCAGGAGTTCGACGTCCCCGTTGTCGCGATCGGCGGGATAAACCGCGGCAACATCCAGGACGTGATCCGCGCTGGTGCGGATTCCGCCGCAGTGGTGTCCGCGGTCGTTGCACAGGACGATCCCGCGGCCGCGGCCCATGAGCTCCGCGACCTCATACTCAAGGTCCGTCCTCATGTGGTCGAAGAGCTCTGAGCTAACACCTCCTTCGAACTACGACGCCCATACTTATTATAAGGAGGAGGCGTAGGGAGGGTTATGCGTACAGAACAGGACTACCTGC
The DNA here is from genome assembly GCF_047501175.1 of Candidatus Methanoprimaticola sp. MG2. Taxonomy (NCBI): domain Archaea; kingdom Methanobacteriati; phylum Thermoplasmatota; class Thermoplasmata; order Methanomassiliicoccales; family Methanomethylophilaceae; genus Candidatus Methanoprimaticola; species Candidatus Methanoprimaticola sp. MG2. The sequence continues at coordinate 227,333 of NZ_JBEQWH010000003.1, read as the reverse complement.
GCGACTTCGCGGTCGTACTGACCGAGAAGGGGGTCGTCGCCCTGACGGACCCGCAGCAGGTCGCAGTGTACGATTTTCTCTGCAACGGGAAACAGCGCCCCATAGACATAGCGGAGGCGTTGCAGACCCCGTCCTCGTCCCTTCACTTCATACTCGAGAAGATGGTCGACCAGGGCGTCATAGTCAGGTCCAAGCCCGACCCTTCGAAGAAGGAGGTCTACTATTCGAACCTCGCATCGAAGATTATCGGGGCCGTGAAGCCCTCTTCCGAGGTCATCAAGGAGTCCGAGGAGGCGTTCCGCAACCCCGATGCCTACTACACGGGCCTTGCGAGCGTCGCCAACATGCTGGAGAGCTACACCAACGAGATCGGCATGGACCACAGCCAGCTCCGTCAGAGGTATGCAGAGGATCTCGCCGACTCCTTCAAGTCGTCCATCGGTGACGCGACGCTCGACAACGCCATGCCCATGATCAAGGACCGCTTCAACGCGGTCACCGGGTTCAGGATGAGCGTGTTCTCCATTAACCCCCCGACGCTCGTGCTCGAGGGCAACAGGACCATGAGGACCAAGATGGACATGCTCGCGATGATGATCCGTCGCATGATGGAGAACGCCACCGGGAAGGTCTTCGCGGTCGCGTCCATCGAGGACTTCAGCAACGAGGAGTCCGTAAGGTACAAGGTCACGTTCGAGAGGAAGGAGCCCGAGCCCCTCCCGTACCTCAACAATTCCCTCCCCCAGATCGACGAGCCCGAGAAGTTCATGATCGTGGACATCGACGGGAGGGTCGCACTGCTGATGAACGACATCCAGTGCAAGCTGGTCGAGACGATATACGAGAGGCCGCTGTGCGTCACGGACGTCGTCAACATGGTCGGGATGCCCAGGTCCACCGTGACCACCAACCTCCTCAGGATGGTGGAGGAGGGCGTCGCGTCCGTATTCTACTCCGAGTCCGGGGCCATGTACTACGGGATGAACTGCGCGATACTCATGAAGAGGGTCCGCAAGTACGACCGTGACACCACCCCCACCAGGAACGCCATAAAGGCCGCGTCCGCGGACAACGGGTTCATCGAGGGCTACCTCCTGTATCTCCTCGCGTCCCTGAGGGAGCTCGGCTTCGACACCGACTACATGATGATCGTGCTCGGGGCCAAGTACATGAGGGCCGCCGGACACGACGGCCCCAAGAACTTCGACTCGTACTTCGGGAAGATGTCCGAGATCGCGAAGATCGTGGACCTGTCCCTCAGCGTCGTCTCCGTGTATCCGCTGACCATCGGCATATCCAGGAGCGGGGACGCTCCCGTGACCGCGCCTGCGATGACCTTCCTCAAGGGAATGGCCCATCAGGGGCTGGAGATGGCATCCTCCGGGATATTCGTGAGGGTGTCCGAGGAGACCCCCGAGGACATGAAGGTCTCGTTCAAGGAGATCTACCCGTCACTGAGCATGACCCCCATCGCCGAGATGGAGGCGGAGGCCCTGTCACAACCCGCACCGGCGGTGAAGAAGAGGACATCCTCGGTCCGCGATGCGCTCCGCAACAGGAGCGCCAAGGCGGACGGCAGACCCCTGAGGACCGTCAGGTACATCACAGGCATGGCGATGGTCGTCTTCGCGGCGATGGTCGTCGTGCTGGCCATGGGAGGGTCCGGGGAGAACACCGCGTCCGCGGAGACGTACATGCTCGACGCCGACGATGGTTTCGTCCTCTGCGACTCGGACGGCATCGCCTACGACCTGCCGTATGCCGTGAAGGCCGACCAGCCCATATCGTTCGTCGTCACGGCCGGTGCGGAGACATACGGCGTCGTCGTGGACGGGAAGGCGTATTCGCTAGATTCGTTGTACGGGAGCGACGGCGGGGTCTACACGATCAACATGACCTCCGACCTGGACATCACCGCCCTGAAGGAGGTCGATGCCAGCAACGGTCTGGACGTCTCGATATACGACTTCGGACGCAGCGTTTCCGAGGCCTATGCCTACTCGTTCGGGGGATACGTCCCCAGCGACGAGTATGCCGAGGCCACCGGCGGCCTGTGGGCATCCGAGCACGCATGGGTCCAGATATCGGCCGCAGAGGGGAGCTACGTCGCCCTGGACGGCATCGACGGGGTCTACTACGACATGGTATGCGTCGACGCATGGGACATGCCCGATGCGAGGTCCAAGAGGACGCCTTCCAACAGCGTCACGGTCACCCTCGAGGGAGCGTTCGAGGTCAACGGGTACTATGTGGAGGATTCCCTCCAGGTCGCCAAGACCGATGCCTTGTCCATGAAGTTCGTGAGCACCGACGGGCCCGTGAAGATCCTGATGGAGAAGGACGGAAGGTCGTCGGACGTCGTCATGGGACTTGACCGTTTCATCAGCGTCGCGATCACCCAGGACGTGGTCCTGAGCTACGAGTACGTAGGCATCATGTGATGCCAAAACACCTTACACTCCCATGAAGTGCCCGAATTGCGGATCGAACGTGGGACAGGCCCCGTTCTGTCCGCAATGCGGGGCGGACATGACCTCCAAGGTCAGGAGGCACAGGAGCTTCGTCCGGAAGCTGGACCGCAGGGTCCGCCACGGTGTCTCCGCGGGGATAATCTTTGTTGCGTTGATCTCCGTCCTGATGGTGGTCCTGTCGGCCATCCCGGCCGGCACGACCAACGAGGTCCCGGAGCCGGTCGGACCTCCTGAGGGGTCCCTGGTGCTGCCGGACGGCGGATACATAGTCCTGTCCGGCGGATTCGATGATGGCACCCTCGTCGCATATCTGGACGACCAGGGCCGTCCGGTCATAGGTCTGGACGAGGGCCTGATCGATGGATACGGGACGTTCAGATGGGATTTCAGGAACGATACGCTCGGGTTCAGCTGGACGAAGACCAACGAGCTGGGGATGATCACCTGGATCGAACCGTCGGTGGGCCATTGGACCGTGACGGTCTACTGTACCGAAGACCCGGAGACGAGCGATGACCCGAAGACCATCGTGTACTCCGGACATCTGATGTACCACGGGGACAGGACAGTGGAGTACGTATGGGAGCATTCCGGGAAGACCCTCTCGGTGACGTACACGGTCCCGGAGCCCGACCCTTCCGCCGAGGTCCGTGGGGACAGGGGCTCGGACCTGCTGTCCAATGCCGCGCTGTTCGTGGATCCCGATGCGGTCGCGAACTTCGAGTACAAGGTGTGGTCGTCGTACTCAGCGGCCTTCCCGGGGATATCCAGGACATCGTCCGACTATGCCCGGTGCCTTCTGGAGCTGATATCCGAGTACACCATGGAGCAGAGCGACCTCATAACATACGGCGAGACCACGTACTGGGCCACCCCCCTTCAGACCCTGTACTGGGGCGCGGGCGATTCCGGGGACATAGCGGTGCTCGCCGCATCCATGCTGAAGTCCGCAGGGTACTCGGTCGGTCTGGTGAAGCTGCCGGACCTGTGGTCCGTCGCCATCGGGAAGGTGCTCGCCTCGACGGATGTCGTGGATGGTTACTCGGTGCTGCAGTTCGACCTCGATGGACAGAGGATGATGGCCTGTGACGTCACACCGTTCAGAGGCATCGGCATGATGCCCGATCTGTACGGATACGATGACGGGTTCACATATTGCGGCACCAGGGTGGAGGGCGACCATGGTGCGGTCATGTGCCAATTTTAAATACTGAACTGCAATCGAGGTCGCATGGCACTCGGATTCTTCGGCCCTGGAGAGGACTATAAGCTCGTGGTACTGGTGAGGACCGATCTCGACATGGGAAAGGGAAAGATCGCCGCACAGGTCGGTCACGCGTCCGTGGAGTGTGCCATCAGGGCGGAGAACAAGGACCGCAAGGCGTTCACGCAGTGGATGAACGGCGGTCAGAAGAAGGTCGTTCTCAAGGTGGCGAACATGGAGGAGATGGTCCGCTACATGAACGAGGCCAGGAGTCGCGGGCTGTACACCGTGATGGTGACCGATGCGGGCAGGACACAGATCGCCCCCGGGTCGTCCACGTGCGTCGGCATAGGGCCGGCACCCGAATCGGAGATCGACAGGGTGACCGGCGGTCTGAAGATGCTCTGATCGCCGTACCCTGGTGAGCTCGCCGGTCACGATGTCTATGACGAACCCGTGGATGTGCACCGATTCCGGATGGAGCGGGTGGTTGCTCAGCAGTCTTATCGAGGATGTCACGGCATCCTCCGAGGATACGAATCCCGCGAGCCATCCATCGAGGTCCTCCTCCTTCTCCAATCTCTCTATGGTCTCCTTGGGGACTCCGCGCTGGAGCATGTGTCCGATCATCCCCTCGGCGCTGATCTTCTGAGCCCCGCAGTCGGTGTGGCCTATGAATACCACGTCCTCCACGCCCAGCTCGTATATGGCCACCAGGAGCGCCCTCATTGTCTCCCCGTACGGGTCGGTGAGCCTTCCTCCTGCATTCTGTATGAGGACCACGTCCCCGTCCTCGAGGCCCAGGGCCGCCGGGAGCAGGTGCACGAGCCTGGCATCCATGCAGGACACCAGGGCGGTCTTGAACTTCGGGATCTTCGTGGCCGTGTACTCATGGTACGATTTCGATTCCACGAACTTCCTGTTGCGTTCCAGGATGCGGTCTATCATGCGTCGTCCCACTTTGCCATGGAGTCTAGCGTCTCTGCGTCGAGGGAGTCCATCGCATCGAGGAGTGCGGGCTTGAAAGTTCCCGGGCCCCTGCAGTTCCCTGCGGCGATCTCCGACGAGACGTTCATGACGGTTATCGCCGACGCGACCGATTCGACGGATGCCCCGCATGCCCCCACATAGCATCCTATGACGGATGAAACCATGCATCCGGTCCCGGACACCTTCTCGAGGAGGGCGCTCCCGTTGGACAGCCTCATCACGACCCTCCCGTCCGACACGTAGTCGGTCTCCCCGGTGGACGCGACTATGCATCCCATGCGCTCCGCAAGCGACCTGGTGGATTCCGCCTGGTCCATGGACCCCTTGGAGTCCACGCCCTTGACCTCCCCTCCCATCCCGGATAGGATGCCGATCTCCCCCGCGTTACCCTTTATCACGCTCGGTCCGAAGCTCATGAGCTCCCTGGCGGTGTCCGTGCGGTATGCGGTGGCCCCTGCCCCCACCGGGTCCAGGATAATCGGGACCCCTTTGACCCTGGCGGCCTTCGCCGCAAGGAACATGGACTCGACCGTCCTGGGGTTCAGGGTGCCCATGTTGAGGACGGTGGCCGATGCGATCGATACCATGTCCGGGACGTCCGGTGCCGCATCGGTCATCACCGGGGAACCGCCCGCGCAGATGCAGATGTTCGCGCAGTCGTTCACGGTGACATAGTTGGTGATGTGGTGCACAAGCGGCACCGTCTGCCTAACCTTGGCCATCAGGGCCGACGGTCTGATCTCCATGAGGCGCGAATCACCGATCCAGGTATTAACCTATCATCGGACGCTCTCTATGCGACACGAGAATATCGTATCCTCGGGATGATGGTCCGCCGTCGACTCCCCTATGGAGAACGCCGTGCTGACGGTCTCGCAGAGCAGGAACCCGTACCCGTCTATGCTCGATACGTAGCCGGGGGCGTCCAGGTCTATGGCCGGCATGGCGTGGTCCTTGAACAGCAGGAACGCCGTCCTGTATCCGGACATCCCCATGAGCGTCCCGTACAGGAACGTGGTGTCCTCGCAATCCCCGCCCCCGTCCCACAGGGTCTCTATCGGGAACTTCCAGAACTCGTCGTCATCGCGCGTGTCCTCGTCGAGGAGATAGGGGACGGTCTGGACGAACCTTAGTACGAACTCCGCATATTGGACGCGGCCCATGTCCTTCCCGTATCTCTCCAGGGCGGAATGGATGTCCTTAAGTGCCGGCTCGTCCGGGGTGTAGAACGTCTCCACGAACGCCTGGGTGCGCTGACTGAACCTCGGGAGATGGGGGTTGTCATAGGTGTGGGCGTACATGTCGCTGAAGAGCATCTCCGCGGATATTTCGTACGAGACGCCCTCGAACTCCCACTCGAGCGAGAACGTGCGCCTCTCCTCCACCACGAAATCTATCGTGATCCTGACGCCGTCCCTCTTGATGGACCCGTGGTACAGGCCCGCATCGAGGTCGCGCAGGCCGTTGAGGCGGTTGCCATCGTCATCGTGGAACACCGCGCCGTGGAATCCGAGGCCGTTGACGTCCGTGCCAGACTCCACAACCGTGAACCCATGGGACGTCTTCGCCGCTATGGAGTCGGTCGGAGACGGATGCAGGAACGTGAACGTCCGGGATGTCGAGACCGGTCTGCCGTTGAGGTACCATCCCTCGAAGTCCGGGCCATTCGCGGTCAGCGTGAGGTCGTCGCCGACCCTCGTCTTCCCGACGGGTCCGACCGATATGGGATACTCCGCGGAAACGTCGGGGTAGAAGTGCTTCTGGGGCGAGAACCCGTACACGGACACCGTGGTCTGAGTTATCTTCCCTCCCGGGAACGTGGAGACTATCTTCACGGGGATCAGCTCGTCCTCCAGCCACATCGTGTCCCCGTCCGACTCCCACACGGACACGCGGCGGTCGTCGAAGGGCTCCGAGCGGACGAACCTCCACCCGTCCGTTATGCGACCGGTCCATGATGCGCTGTCGGAATCGTCGAGGGAGCTGCCGTCCGGCCAGGAGTATGTGATGTGGTTCCTCTCGCGGAACAGGACCGAGTCGCCGAGCACGCTCTCGTAGCCCAGGTCCACCGTGCCGGCGACCGTGTGCAGTACCGAGGAGCTGTGGTAGCTGCCCTTGACGTCCATGGTCCATCCGGTCCCCGAGATGTCGCCGTCGATCCATTTGGCGTAGAGGTTCAGATGTCCCCTGGTCCTCTCGGTGATCCCGCCCATGGGGTTGGTGAGGGCCGATTCGGTGCACCATCCGGCGAAGTACTTGCCCTCCAGCTTCGGGATCGGGAGCTTCATGTACGTCCCGGAGACGTAGCGGTCCGCATACCCGTCGGGGATCTCTCCTCCGTTGGTGTGGTAGTTTATGCTGTACACCATCGGATCCGACACCGCCCCGTCGTCCTCCGTGTCGGCCGTCGCCGAAGCGGAGAGCAGTAGGACAGTGACGGAAAGGGCCAATGCAAATGCGAACCAGCCTCCCCTCATCACAGGGTCATGGTCCGGAGGGGATATAACCGGCACGGGGTCGACCGACATGTTTTAACGGCGTTGACCTATGTCGGTGCATGGCGATGATCAACATCGAGTACATGCATCCGGAAGAGGATCCCTCAGACCCCACGATCAGAAGGAGGACGAACGCCGTCATGGCCCAGTACATCCGCGACCTGATCTTCGAGATGCAGATGGGGGACATCTCCTGCGCATTCAAGGAGACCGTCACGGACGGTGCGAGGGATGTCAGGATCAACGGGCGCGCGATCCCGGAAATCATCGACGGGCTCCAGATCAAGATGCTCGAGGCGGAGGAGTCCTGCGACTTCGGATCGACGACCATGATCAAGTTCGGAAGGCCCACCCTGGACTGGAAGAGGGAATGGGTCGAGGACGTCCCGGACACCATCATGAAGAACGCCATAGCCAAGGTCTTCGCTGACGAGAACAAGAACCAGATCGACGTCATCAACTGACCGCTTCTCCACGGGGCCCCCTCTGCGGGGCCCCGATACCTGCGGGCATGCCCGCGCGGCTCCGACAGCCACGTTTAATAAGGTCCCTGCTATCGGAACCGTCATGTTTGAGATAATCCGGAGGGACGGGCTCGCCAGGATAGGCAAATTCACCGTCGGCGACAAGGTCGTCGAGACCCCCGCCCTTCTCCCCGTCGTAAACCCGAAGATCTGCACGGTCCCTCCCAGGGAGCTCCACGACACGTTCGGATTCAACGCCCTGATCACCAACTCGTACATCATCAGGAACAACAAGGACCTGAAGGAGACCGCCCAGGCCGTCGGGCTCCACGAGATGCTCGATTTCCCGGGCGTCATCATGACCGACTCGGGGACCTTCCAGAGCCACATGTACGGCGAGGTCGAGGTCACGAACGAGGAGATCGTCGAGTTCCAGAAGTCCATAGGGACGGACATAGGCACCGTTCTGGACGTGTTCACCGAACCGGACTGGTCCTATGAGAAGACCAAGCACTCGCTGGAGACCACCCTGGAGAGGACGCAGAAGGCCTGCGAGATGAAGGGCGACATGATGATAAACGGTGTCGTCCAGGGATCGGTCTACACCGACCTGAGGGAGTACAGCGCATCGGCCATGGCATCCATGGACGTAGACGTCCACCCCGTCGGAGGCGTCGTCCCCCTGATGGAGCAGTACAGGTACGCCGAGCTCGTGGACGTCGTGATGGCCTCCAAGAAGGGGCTCAACCCCTCCCGTCCGGTCCATCTGTTCGGTGCCGGGCACCCCATGATCCTCGCATTGGCCACGCTGATGGGGTGCGACCTCTTCGACTCCGCATCCTATGCGAAGTTCGCCAGGGACGACAGGATGATGTTCCTCGACGGGACCTTCCGCCTCCAGGACATGCAGACCCTCGACTGCGGATGCCCCGCATGTAGGGGACACACGCTCCAGGACCTCAGGAAGATGAAGCCCAAGGAGCGCACCAAGCTGATCGCGGAGCACAACCTCTACCAGATCACCCAGGAGCTCGCCCTCGTCAAGAGGTATCTCAAGGAGGGAAGGCTCTGGGAGCTCGCCGAGATCAGGTGCCGTTCCCATCCCGCCCTGCTCGACGGCCTCAGGAGGCTGAGGGAGTGGCAGGACTTGATGGAGATCTACGACCCGATCAGTCGCGAGGGCGCCGTGTTCTACACCGGGCCCGAGTCCAGGTCGAGGCCGGGATACCTCAGGTACATGAGGAGGCTCAACGAGCGCTACATCCCCGAGACCGACAAGGCGGCCGTGTTCCCGGAATCGTCCGGGAAGCCGTACAGCAGACCTTACGCTGAGGAGTTCGCGAAGGCGAGGCGTGCGGGATACACGCCGGTCGTCATGTCCCCGTGGGGTCCCGTCCCTGCCGAGCTCGACGAGATGTACCCTCTAGCCCAGTCCCTGTTCCCGGAGATTGCGGACAGGGAGACGACCGAGGCCATCGAGACGCTCGCCCAGGACTTCCTGATGTCCAAGTTCAAGGAGTCCATCGAGTACGATCAGGTCCCCGATGTCGATGGGGAGGACGTGAATGCGGACCTAATCCGTGCGAAGGCGGTCGCCCGCTACCAGTTCGGCATCGAGGCCGCGGATGCCCTCTTCAGGGGAAGGATCGAGCTCGTGACCTCGAAGAAGACCGGCAAGATACGCAACGTGATCTCCGATGGGGAGCACGTCCTCTCCATGAGGGCCGGGGACGGGTTCTACACCCTCAGGATGGAGGGCGCGAAGAGGATCGTGGGGGCGGTGCCGGCCCCCTACATGAGGGTCAAGGTCATGGCCGATGCCGTCCCGTTCGTCTCCGAGGGAAGGAACGCGTTCAGCCAGTTCGTGCTGGAGTGCGACCCCGACATCAGGCCGATGGAGGAGGTCATAGTCACCGATCCCGATGACAGGCCCGTGGCGACCGGGAGGGCGTTCCTCACCGCGTTCGAGATGGGGTCGATGAAGAAGGGCATGGCCGTGAAGGTCAGGTCCGGGTCCGACGACGAGTGACGGACCTAAAGAAACCTTTTCGAAACCTGTTACCCCTCGGCCCTGTATCACCTCCAACACGATGATGCATGTTCCGGGGGTGCTTCTGTAGCAATGTGCTTATGTTCTGAAGAGAAGGAAGGTGCGGGTCTCCCCGCGTTTCCCATCACCGCATCGAAGCGGCGATGTCGTCGGCGAGCTTCTCCAGCTCCGGGATCTGCTCCGGTGCGAGGGATGACTTGATGACCAGCGTCTCCCCGACCTTGGTCATGTCCTTCATCTTCGACACGCGCTCCTCGATGAGGCGGTCGGCCTGAGGCGCCCAGGACCCGTTCCCGATGACCGAGTACCTCCTGTTCTGGACGGCCATGTTCTCCATGTCCTCGAGGGTGGCGGACATTGTCGGATGGAGGTTGTTGTTGTACGTGGTCGCGGCGAACACTATGTTGGAGAACCTGAACGCATCGGACACCGCATAGGACGTGTGCTCCGTGGTCATGCTGTGCACCACGACGTTGGACACCCCGCGCTCCTTCAGGAGGTGGGCGAGCTTCTCGGCGACCACTCCGGTGTTCCCGTACACGGAGGTGTATGCGATCATGACCCCTTTGTCCTCAGGCTCGTACCTGCTCCAGAGGTCGTACTTCCCGATTATGTATCCGAGGTCCCTCCTCCATATCGGTCCGTGGAGGGGGCAGAGCATCTCGATGGGGACGTCCTTCAGCTTCCCGAGGACCGCCTGGACCTTGGACCCGTACTTCCCGACGATGTTGGAGTAGTATCTCCTGGCCTCCTCGAGGTAGTCCCTGTCGAAGTCCATCTCGTCCGCGTAGAGGGCGCCGGACATCGCCTTGAACGTTCCGAAGGCATCCGCGCAGAAGAGCATCCTCGTGGTCTCGTCGTAGGTGAACATGACCTCCGGCCAATGGACCATCACCGCGAAGTAGAACTTCAGCACATGGTCGCCGATGGTCAGCGTGTCCCCCTCCTTCACCTCCATCCTGTTCTTCGGGACCACGTGGTAGAAGTTCTCCAGCATGGTGAACGTCTTCGAGTTGCCGACGACGGTCACGTCCGGCCACGCCTCCAGGACCTGGGTTATGCATGCCCCGTGGTCCGGCTCCATGTGGTTGATCACCAGGTAGTCGAGCTTCCTGTCGCCCATGGTGGTGCGGAGGTTCTTCCAGAACTTCGACGCTATGGAGGCGTCGACGGTGTCCAGGAGGCACGTGGTGTCCTTGGACGAGATCAGGTAGGAGTTGTACGAGACCCCTTCGGGTATGGGGAACGCCCCCTCGAATATGGTCGCTGTGCGGTCATCGCCGCCTATCCAGTATACGCCGTCCCCGATGGATACGGCCGCGTCGTTGGACATCATGACGGCCGAATCGGATCCACGCAGTTAAGATAATGGCGGACGGGGGCGGGAGTTGGAACTCCCGTTAACCCCAGGTCCCGGGCGGTGTCAGCCCTTGTAGTATATGGACCTCTTCATCGGGCCTATGTTCTCGCAGGTCTCGGCGATGGACGACAGTCCGTCCGGGGAATCGGTGACGAACGGTGCGCGCTCCTTGGTCGATAGGATGGAGAATGACGGGCTCCTCGAGGAGAACTGCTCGCGGGCGGCCCGCATCTCGCCCTGTCCCATGAGGTCTGTCAGATTCGAACCGGCCCCCAGGTCGGTCCCTCCGAGGAGCTCGTAATACCCGTTGAGGGCCACCTCCAGCTTGGAAGCGGTGACGGCGATCCCCAGGTCGGGCCTTCCCACGACCCATTCCGCGAATATCCTGTCGCAGGTCTCCTTGGGCAGGTGTCCGACGTAGGTCCAGAAGACGTCCCGGTCGAACCCGAGCTCCGCCGAACGGGACGGCGGGAGCCCCGGTCTGACGATGGCGCACTTCCCCTCCGTGGCCCACCACCTTATCCTAGCGTAGTCGCATGGGAACCAGATCTGACCGTTCTCTTCCATGATCCCGGGGTCGGCATTGAACTCCATGGACGATGGATTCAGGTGGGCCGTATTTGAAGGTGACAGGGGCCGATATGCGGTTTTAAGGGTGTTTTAACATGTTTTGGACGCATGAGTAACACGATTACGCAGTTGGATGCAGATGACAATAAAATATAACCAATTCAATCCACGACCGGAGTGAGCGAGTGGAAACGATTGAGATGTCCCCCATCCTGCTTTCGCCCCGGAACCGTCTCGTGACGGTGTTCGGCGGAGGGAGGGTGGCTCTGCGCAAGTGCCGTCATTTCGACGGGTTCAGGATCAGGGTGGTCGCCGAGGAGGTCATGCCCGAGCTGAGAGACATTGCCGAGGAGGTGTTCATAGACAGCATCGACAGGGACAATGTCCTGAGGTACATCGAGGGTTCCGACATCGTGGTCGCGGCGACGTCCGTCCATTCGCTCAATGATATGATCCGCGACACGTCCATGTCCCGCGGAATAATGACCAACTCGGCCCACGGCGGCGGCGACGTGCTGATACCGTCGACCATCCATCGCGACGGATGGACGGTGTGCGTGTCCTCCGAGGGAAGGGTTCCCGCGTTCCCCCCTTACGTGATCGAGAGGATCGACGAGATGCTCGATCCCTCGTACGACGAGATGCTGGCTCTGCTGGTGGAGCTGAGGAAGGACATCCGCGACAGGATAGACACCCAGCCCAAGAGGGCCGAGTTCCTCGCGAACGTCCTGGCCGATGCCGAGATCTGGGATCTCCTCAGGGAGGGGAGGTCCGTGGAGGCTAGGGGCCTGGCATTGAGGAGGGGCGGATTGGAATGATAGTCAGCATGCATGTGACCCACACGTCCGCGGGAGGAACCGCGGCCCTGAACGACGTGGTCCCCAGCCTCGAGGAGGAGGCCGCCAGGCGTCTGCCCACGATGACCGTTGTCAGGGAGTACGTGGTGGTCAGGACCTGCAACCGCTTCGAGGTGTACGCCGCCACGACGGACAATGTCGCGGTCAAATCCTATTTCGATTCCATGATCAGGACGATCGTCCCCTCCACGAACATCTCGTACATACTGGAGGACAAGGATTCGATCCGTCACCTATTCCGTGTGGTATGCGGATTGGACTCCCTTATCGTGGGCGAGGACCAGATCCAGCACCAGGTACGCGAGTCCTATATAGCGGCGAAGGCGGCCGGGCACGTCAATGGGATGCTCACCCGCCTCTTCGACAAGGCGATGGCCGTCGGGAAGAGGGTCAGGACCGAGACCGCCCTCAACAAGGGTGCCGTGTCCGTGGGATCGGCGGCCGTGGAGCTCGCCGAGAGCAGGATAGGGGACCTCGGAGGCAAAGGGGTCACCATCCTCGGTGCGGGCGACATAGCGTCCGTCATCGCGAAGAACCTGGTGGGCAAGAACCTCGGGACCGTCATCGTCTCCAACCGTACGTACAGCCGTGCCATCGAGCTCGCCGACGAGCTCGGGGGGAAGGCCGTGAGCATGGCGCGCATGACCGATGCCGTGTCCGATTCCGATGTCGTCCTGGTGGCGACCGGGGCCCCGCATGCGGTCCTGAAGTGCTCCCACGTATCGGAGGCGATGGCCACCAGGCCGGACAGGCCCCTGCTGATCATCGATGTCAGCATCCCCCGCAACACCGAGGACGCGGTGTCGGACATCCCCAACGTAAAACTCGAGAACATGGACTCCCTCGAGTCCATAGCGATGAAGAACGTCGAGCGCCGCAAGACGGAGATAGCCTCGGCGGAGAAGATAATAACCGAGGAGCTCGCGAAGATCGCCGCGGAGCAGAAGGAGCAGTACGCGAACGAGATCATCAGGCAGATCGGCCTGAAGCTCGCGGGGATCCGCGAGCACGAGCTCGAGACGGCACGCTCCCGCATGGGCTCCACGGAGACCTCGGAGCTTCTGGATGACCTTTCAAGGGCGATGGTCAGCAAGATCACCGCCGAACTTTACAAGAATTTGAGAGAGGCCTCCCGCGACGACCGCATGGAGACATGCAACGCCGCGGCCGAGCTTTTCGGACTGGAGGATTCGCAATGATGTACCCCGAAGTGCGCCTCAGGAGGCTGAGGCAGGACAAGAAGATCAGAAACCTCGTGTGCGAGACCCGCATCCATCCCGACGAACTGGTTCTGCCGATGTTCTTCGACGCGAACATATCTGACACCAAATACACGGATTCGATGCCCGGCATCCCCACGCACCCCCTGAGCGGGTACGACGGGATCGCCAGCGGCATACAGGAGAGCGGGGTCAGCTCCGTCCTCGTGTTCGGCGTGCCCTCCCATAAGGATGCGGTCGGGTCCGGCGCATACGAGAGGGATGGAGTGGTCCAGAAGGCCATCGAGGGCCTGAAGGAGAACTCAGACCTTCTGGTGATCGCCGACCTCTGCCTGTGCGAGTACACCGACCACGGTCACTGCGGACTCCTGGACGGATGCGGATGCGTCAAGAACGACGAGACCATCGAGCTCTACGCCAAGACCGCCGTATCCCAGGCGGAGGCCGGTGCGGACATAATCGCACCCAGCGGGATGATGGACGGCCAGGTCGCCGCCATCCGCACGGCCCTCGACGATGCGGGGTTCAAGGGAGTGCCCATAATGGCGTACAGCGCCAAGTACCAGTCCGCGTACTACGGGCCGTTCAGGGACATCGCCGAGTCGGCACCCGGACAGGGGGACCGTGCCGGATACCAGATGGCATGGGGCAACAGGAAGGAGGCGATGCGCGAGATCGAGTTCGACATCGCCGAGGGTGCGGACATGATCATGGTCAAGCCCGCGGGACCCTACCTGGACATCATAAGGGACGCCGCCAACACGTTCGACCTGCCCCTCGCGGCGTACCAGGTGTCGGGAGAGTTCTCGATGATCAAGGCCGCCGCGGCGAACGGATGGGTCGACGAGGAGCGCATAATGAAGGAATCGCTCGTCGGCATCAAGCGTGCCGGGGCGGACATAATAATCACATATTTCGCCGAGGACATGGCGAGGATGCTTTGATACCATGGACGGATCCGCGAGATTGTACTCAGAATCGTCCCGCATCACGCCGGGCGGGGTCAGCAGCCCTGTGAGGAAGTTCGAGCCAAACCCCCTGTTCATATCGAAGGGGGAGGGATGCATCGTCACGGATGTCGACGGCAACGAGTACATAGACCTGTGCATGGCCTACGGCCCCCTCATCACCGGGCACTCCCACCCTGTCGTCATGGACGCGGTCAGGGAGCAGCTCTCGAAGGGGACCGTGTACGGGGCCCCGTCCGAACCGGAGCTGGAGCTCCTGAGGAAGCTCACGACGAACCTCCCCTCCGCCGACATGGCTCGCCTGTCATGCTCCGGTACGGAGGCGACGATGCACGCCATCCGCACGGCCCGCGGATTCACCGGGAGGAACGGCGTCGTCAAGATGAACGGAGGGTTCCACGGCGCCCACGATGCCGTCCTGGTGAAGGCCGGGTCCGGTTCCGCCGAGGGGATGCCCTCCTCCAAGGGCGTCCCCCAGGGGGCCACCCAGTACACCCGCACCGTCGAATACAACGATGCGCAGATGATGAGCGACCTCCTCGAGAAGGACAGGGACATCGCATGCGTCATCATGGAGCCCGCATTGGGCAACGTCGGAGTGGTGCCCCCCGAGAAGGGATACCTGGAGGAGGTCAGGAAGATCACCTCCGAGAACGATGTGGTCCTGATCTTCGACGAGGTCATCAACGGGTTCCGCCTCTCGGACGGAGGCGCCCAGAAGCGCTACGGGGTCACCCCGGATATGACCACCCTCGGGAAGGTCATCGGAGGCGGGTTCCCGGCCGGGGCGTTCTGCGGGAAGAGGGAGATCATGGAGCTCGTGGCACCGCAGGGTCCTGTCTACGTCGCAGGGACGTTCGCAGGGAACCCGGTCTCCGCGGCGGCCGGTCTGGCACAGATCGGGCTCATGGAGTCCGATGACAACTACAGGAAGCTGGAGGACAGGAGCGACCGTCTCGTCGGCGCGATCCGCGACTCAATGCGGGACAACGGCGTCCAGGGATGCGTGAACTCGGTCGGGTCCATGTTCGCGGTGTACTTCGGACCTACCGAGGTGAGGAACGGGTCCGATGCGGAGAAGGCCGACCGTCAGATGTTCGGCAGGATGTTCAGGTACGCCCTGGACAACGGAGTGTACCTGGCGCCCTCCGCGCTGGAGGACTGCTTCGTGTCCATAGCGCACGATGACGATGCGATCTCCAGGCTGGAGACCGTTTTCACAGGGTTCATGGAGTCGGTGAGACAGTGAAGGTAGGATCCAGAGAGTCGAAGCTGGCCATGCGCCAGACGGAGATATTCGTGCAGAGGATGGCGGAGGCCAATCCCGGCGACGCGTGCGAGGTCATAGGGATAAAGGCGCTGGGGGACATAGACCTGAAGTCGAGGCTCGACGAGCTCCCGGCGACGGGCGCGTTCGTCCGCGAGCTCGACGATGCGATGCTGAGGGGGGAGATCGACTGCTCGGTCAACTCCCTCAAGGACATCCCGATCGACATGGACAAGGACCTCGTGATCGGGGCCATGTTCGAGCGCGACGACCCCCGCGACGTGATACTCCCGTGCCCGCTGGAGGACCTCCCGAAGGGGGCGAAGGTCGGGACGGCCTCGGTCAGGAGGGAGAGCATCCTCAGGGAGCTCCGTCCGGACCTGGTGATCGAGCCCCTCAGGGGGAACATACACACCCGCCTGGCGCGTCTGGATGCGGGCGACTTCGATGCGATCATACTCGCCAAGGCCGGCCTGGACAGGATGGGCATACAGCGCGAGATGCATGTACTGGACGATTCCGTGTTCATCCCCGCGCCCGCGCAGGGGATCATCGCCGTGGAGTGCAGGAAGGACGACGGCGAGATGAGGGAGAAGCTCCTGAGGATCGACAGCAGGGCGTCCCGTCTCATGGCAGGGGCGGAGCGCGGCATAATGAAGCTCATGGGGGCGGGATGCTCCTCGCCTGTGGGCATAAACGCAAAGCTGAACGGGGACACGATCCATGTGGACGCCGTCTCCTACGGCTATTCCGAGAAACCGAGGCATGTCTCGAAGGACATCCCCGTGGATTACGTGATGGATGAGCTGCTCGACATCGCCGAGTACCTCACCGCGAAGAGGGATTCGATACTATGACAGGAAAGGTCTATCTGGTAGGGGCCGGGCCCGGAGACCCGGGACTGTTCACGATCAAAGGAATGGAGCTTCTCAGGAAGGCCGACGTCGTCATGTACGACGCGCTGTCCAACCCCGACCTCCTCAAGGAGTGCAAGGACGGGGCGGAGCTCATCGATGCAGGGAAGAGGGCGAGGGACCACCATCTGAGCCAGTGGCAGACCAACGAGCTGCTGGTGAAGTACGCCGCGGAGGGGAAGCTAGTCGTCCGTCTCAAGGGCGGGGACCCGTTCCTGTTCGGGCGCGGAGCGGAGGAGGCCGAGGAGCTCAGGAAGGCAGGGGCGGAGGTCCATGTCGTCCCGGGGGTGTCGTCCTCGATATCCGTCCCGGAGCTCGCCGGCATCCCGGTCACTCACAGGGACTACGCTTCGCTGGTCACGTTCATCACCGGTCACGAGAAGGCGGACCGCGAGGAGGACAGGATCGACTGGAGGTCGCTCGTCAACGGGCACGGGACGCTCGTGATCCTCATGGGCCTCGGCAACGCGGGGAAGATCTCCAAGGAGCTCATCGAGGGAGGCATGTCCCCGGACATGCCCGCGGCAGTGATCTCCAAGGGATCCACGCCGGACCAGAGGGTCGAGACCACCACCGTCTCGAAGCTCGAGCAGACGATAAGGGAGAAGGCTCTCGAGCCTCCCGGCATCATGGTGATCGGGGAGGTCGCTACTGTCAGGGACAGGCTCGGTGATCTGATATGACCGTCCTGGGATTCACAAGGCCGTCCAAGAGGCTGAAGGACTCCGTCAAGGAGGCCGAGGACATGGGGTTCACGGTGTATGCCGCACCCTCCCTGGAGATCCTCCCTGGAGAGGACCAGCAGTTCGCCAGGTTCGAGGAGTCCGTCACGCCCGAGAGCATAGTGGTCTTCTGCTCGTCCACCGCGGTGGAGGAGTGCCAGACGCGCTACGGGGACCGTCTTCCCGGGATCGTGGGGGATGCGAAGGTCGTGTCGATCGGTCCCGCGACCACCGGAAAGCTGGAGGCGGTCGGGATAACGCCGTCCGCCGTGCCCGAGGACTACTCGTCATACGGCATCGTCGACATGATGCGCGACGAGGTCGGGGGCAAGCGCGTGATCCTCGTCAGGTCCGACAGCGGGTCGGACGTTCTCTCGGACGGGATGATGGACGCGGGTGCCGAACTGGTCGACATCGCCGCGTACCGTCTGAAGGAGGCGGGGATGGGGAACGCCCTGCTCCACATGATGATGGAGCTCAAGAGCGGAAGGATCGACGTGATGGCGTTCACCTCGCCCATGTCCGCATCCATGTTCATCGCAGCTGTCGAGAAGCAGTTCGGGAAGGAGAGGGGCGACGAGTACCTTCACAGCGTGAAGGTGGCGGCCATCGGCATACCCACCAAGAAGAGGCTCACCGAGCTCGGGTTCGCTCCGGACATAGTCCCGGAGAAGACGACGTTCACCGACATGCTCAAGGCGATCAGGGCCGAGTTCCCTGAGTGAAACTCCGTCGGGGACGGGCGCCTGTGAGGCGCCGGCCCCGACCATCAGTTGTTCTTTCAGGGAGGTTCCCGTCACCCGATGAGTTTGAAGCAGCAGGGGACCTGTCTGCAGGCGGTCGTGAAGAAGTACACCTGCGTGTCCCTGCCCTTCAGAACATCCAGGCTCTTCTGCCAGTCCATCACGGGGAGGTCCTGCATCACGATCCAGTTCACCCTCTTCCCTTCGGACGTCATGGAGTCCATGACCTTGGTCAGGTCTCTCCCGAAGTCTATGCCGTGGTCGCAGAGGAAGTCCCTGTCCAGGTATATCATGACGGAGTCCGGTTCCTGTTCGGAGATCTCCTTGATGACGATGTCCTTGAGGAAATCCAGTCCGTCGGTGCGGAGTCCTCCGATGGACCCTACGCCCCTGTCGGAGACGAATCCTGCCACACGGTCGCGCGGGTCCGCTTCCGCGGGGCACGAGGTAATGTTCATCATGATATCGTGACCAAGTACAGGGTATATAATGGGTGTAACTCGCTGATTTGAGCATAAAAATGCCAGATTATGCATTTTTCGAGTGTACGCAACAAGTTTTAAATACTGAATCCATACACATCGTATAAACCTGATGGTACGCGCTCAACCTTTAAGTACTGGCAACCAAATCCGTATGTGAGGTGAATATACCATGTCCTTTGTAGACAATCAGAAACTCGTGGGAACAGCGTTCACCGTTATCGGAATTCTGTTCATCATCGCGGCTCTGGTGCAGCTTGTTGGAGCCTTCTCCGAAGAGGGTTGGACCAACATAGTGGGAGCTGTCATCGCCGCCATCGGAGCTATTCTGGCCGCTATTCTCTACTTCAAGTATGGAAACAGCGTTCGTAAGGAAGAGCTCACTGGAAAACTCAACATCCTCGGATCATACGTCCTCGTTGTTGGAGTTACCACCGTCATCGTCAACATCTTCGCCGCCATCGGCGGAATCATCGGAGAGATCTCCTTCTGGGACAGTCTCATCATGGTGATTCTCGGAATCATCGTCATCTGGGCCGGAAAGAAGATCACCGACGGAAAGGAGACCACCATCGACAAGATCCTCTGGATCATCCTGACCATCGTCTTCCTGGTTCTCTTTGTCCTCAACTTCGTTGGAATCTTCGGATCCTTCGGCTCTGGAGAGGCACTGACCATCATCATATCCTTCATTACCTCTGTCTGCTACGCAGTCGTCTTCCTGTTCATGCTCCTGTACATGTTCGACGGAGAGGTCAAGAAGGGCATGGGAATGTAAGCGGGCTCGCCCGTTTGCATCGAATAGGAACAAACATCTTCCCAAACCTTTTACCCGATTCTGATGATGACCCCTCATGGATTGTTTCGTCACTCCGAAGGAGGACCCCTCGACATTCCCTGACCGGGCGGACACGTTCCTCTCCGACCGTTCGTTGGGGACCCTCACCGGACCCAGGAGGTTCGGCAGGGAGAATCTCGTGATCAGGGTGGCGGAGATAGCAAGGTCCAAGGGACTCAGGGTCTATCTGTATCCCGAGGAGGTAGCGGAGGATCCCGATGTGATACTGTTCGATCACTGGCGGGACATAGACGAGTCACTGGTAGCATCCAACCCGGATGCCGACGTTCTCTACGGACAGGACCTATGCCATCAGGTCCCGGCTATCGTCCGCGGCAGCAGATCCCTGTAATCAACATCTTTAAGTCCTGCGATAATCATCGCGACCACAGGTGATTTTATGGAGGTTGTTGTTGAAAAGTTCAACCCCTGGAAAGATTCACTCATCATCGGTGCACTGATGCTGGTCGTAGGCATACTTCTGGCAGTGTTCCAGGATGAGAGTCTCAAATGGATCCTGATCATCGCGGGAGTGTTCACCCTGCTGTACGGGATCATCGCGATCGTCGAGGGAATGAAGTCCAAGTTCACGCTCAACATAGCGATCGGAGTTATCGCGGCGGTCTTCGGACTGGCCCTGATAGTCTGCCCCAACTTCTTCGAGGACCTTCTGATGATCCTCCTGGCACTTTCCCTGATCATCGTCGGTCTCGTGTCCCTTCTCAGTTCCGGGTCGGGATTCGCGATGGCATCCGGTACCAAGCTGATCAACATCGTCTTCAGTGCCGTGCTCGTGGTCCTGGGGATCCTAGCGCTGCTGAACCTCGATGACACTGCCGATGTCGTCATGATAGTCATCGGTGTCATGCTCGCAGTGATGGGACTTCTCAAGATGTACGGTGCGTACAACCTGAAGAAGATATCCAGTTGAACAGAATCGTGAAACAGTTTAGGGGTGGGGATCCCACCCCGTCGATCATCATTTCTGGCCTGTGATCTTGATCACGTGGTAGCCGAACTCGGTCTGGACGAGTACCACGTCCCCGGTCTTCCCGTTGAAGCATGCGTCCTCGAAGGGCTTGACCATCTGTCCCTTCGCGAACCATCCGAGGTCGCCTCCCTTGGACTTGGAGGGGCACTTGGAGAACCTCTTCGCGAGGGCGGCGAAGTCCTCGCCCTTGTCCAGGCGGTCCATGATGCCCTGGGCGTCCTTCTGATTGGGTACCAGGATGTGCGATGCACGTACTGATTTCATGACCGGGTGATTGGCGGGACCGTATATTAAGTGTGATTGATGCCGCACCGGCCTCCGACGCATAGGACGATGATCCAGACAGTTCGACATCCATGGATCGTCACAAGGGATGCCGAGACATCATGCCAATGTGGGGTCCAGATTTGGTCTGGAACAGTATGCATTTTCTAACTTATGTTGAAACATAAGTTAAGACATAAGTTAAGACATAAGTTAAGACATAAGTTAAGACATAAGTCTCAATAGTCCAGCGGTTAAGGGATATTAACGTTGTTAATGTTCGACGTATTCCTTTTATATCCCACGAATCCAACGAATGTGCATGATATTCATCTTCTCGGGAACGGGAAACTCATACTCCGTCGCACTGCGCGTGTCCGAAGCAATGGGCATCGGTCTGGTGGACGTGGCGTCGTCGGTCAGGTACAAGCGCTACGGCTTCGATGCGAAGGGCGAGGATGTCGGCTTCATATTCCCGACATACTACGGCGGGCTTCCCCGCATGGTTCTCGAGTTCGCAAGGAACGTCAAGGTCTCTAACCCGGGCAGGGTCTTCTGCATCACGACATGCGGAGGGGAGTCCGGAGGCGCCTGCGAGATGCTCCGCGAGGAGTTGGGGCCGCGTCTGAGCGTCGATGTGTCGTACGATGTCCTGATGCCCGACAATGCGGTGTTCGCGTTCGACATGCCCACCAAGGAGCAGGCCGCCGAGATCCTCAAGGCATCCGATGCCGAGGTGGAAGGCATCATCGCATCGCTGAAGGCAGGGGATGTCGGGGACAGGTGCGTCCACAGGAGCGACATGGACTGGCGCGAACTCTACAAGAAGTATGACGAGGTGCGTGTGACCGAACCGTTCACCCTCACGGACCGGTGCATAGAATGCAAGATATGCGCCGAGATATGCCCGGAGCGGGTCATCGTGTTCTATCACAGGAGGCCGGTCTGGGACGAGGAGAAGTGCTCCCTGTGCATGGGGTGCATCCAGATGTGTCCCAAGAGGGCGATCGAGTTCGGCGAGGCCACCGTGAACCGCGGAAGGTACTGGAACCCGGCATACTACGAGAAGACCCTGGGGATCAAGCTCCAGTACGAGTGATCACGGGGCGGGGCCGCTCCCGCCCCTCTTCGATAGGCCAGATTCATCGAGGAAGGTTACCGAATAAAACCCATCCGGGAATGTTTCTATCCTTAGAATTAGTAGGACTTCGGAAGTCCTTCTATTTTTAGTAGGACTTTGAAAGTCCTTCTAATCGGGGCACATGCATATGGGCGTCGACCGATGGAATTGTAGAAATACGGCGCCATGGATTGAGTGGCAGTGATATGATGGGTTTCAGAGAAGAGACCAACATCCCTGCAGGACCCCTCAACCCCAAGGGCGAGAGGTTCGAGACCGTTATGCTCCACGCGGGCCAGGAGCGGCCCGACCCGGTCACCGGTGCGCGCGCCACGCCGGTGTACCTCACGACCTCCTTCGTCTTCGACGACTGCGATGCGGCGGCGGACGTCTTCGCGCTGAGGAAGCCGGGGAACATCTACTCCCGTCTGACGAACCCTACCACGGATGCCTTAGAGAGGAGGATCGCTGCGCTCGAAGGCGCCACTGCGGCCATCGCCGTCGCCTCCGGGGCGGCGGCCATCGCATACACGGTGGAGAATCTGTGCAGGGCGGGGGACCACATCGTGTCATCCAACACGATCTACGGCGGGACCTTCAACTACTTCGAGCACACGCTGAAGTCCCATGCGGTGGACTGCACGTTCATAGACCCCACCAGGCCCGGGACCGTCGGGAACTTCGAGGACGCGATACGCGAGAACACGAAGATGGTGTTCATCGAGACCATCGGCAATCCGAACGCCAACCTGATCGACATCGACGCCCTGGCGGAGATGTGCCATTCCCACGGTGTCCCGCTCGTCGTGGACAACACGTTCGCCACGCCCTATCTCTTCAGACCCTTGGACCACGGCGCGGACCTCGTCATAGAGTCGGCGACGAAGTTCATAGGAGGCCACGGCATCGTGCTCGGCGGCGTGATCGCGGAGAACGGGAGGTTCGATTGGGAGGGGTCCGGGAGGTTCCCGTGGATGGTCGAGGCGGACCCGAGCTATCACGGGATATCCTTCGCCAAGGATGCCCCTGACTGTCCGTTCTGCACCCGCGTCAGGGCGATCATACTGAGGGACATGGGGGCATGCATCTCGCCGGTCAACTCGTTCGCCCTCATGCAGAGCCTCGAGACCCTGTCCCTGAGGGTCGAGCGCCATGTGTACAACATGCAGAGGGTCGTGGAGTTCCTCGAGGGCCACCCGAAGGTGGAGAGGGTTAACCATCCGATGCTTCCGGACAATCCCGACCATGCGCTGTACGAGAGGTACTTCCCGTCTGGGGCCGGATCCATATTCACAATCGAGACCGTGGGCGGAAGGGAGGGCGCCAAGCGCTTCGCGGACTCCGTCAGGCTGTTCTCCCTCCTGGCGAACGTCGCGGACATGAAGTCGCTGGTGATCCATCCTGCGAGCACCACCCATTCCCAGATGACCGAGGAGGAGCTCCTCGCATCGGGGATCAAGCCCTCCACGATCCGCCTCTCCATAGGGTGCGAGAACGTCGAGGACATCATAGCGGACCTGGACCAGGCCCTGAACAAGATCTGAAACGGTTTCCCCGGCCCCGGAGGGGCCGATGAAATGGGCGTGGCCGAATGGCCCGCCCGTTTACGGTCTCACTTTTCCCATTTGGGATGGAGTCCGGCCAGGATCATTATCGCCAGTATGGCGGCTGCCACCAGGATGCATGCCACTATGAACAGGGTGGACGAACCGTTTGGCTCGCTGAATCCGCTTGCGTCATATGCGATGTCCGTGTAGTAGCTTGTGGATTCCACGACGACGGAGACGTTGATCTCAAAGGTCTTCTCAATCAACTTCCCTTCACTCACCCTTTCGACGTTCCCATTGCAGACAATCTGTACATCACTTCTGTCGTAACCGTCTATGCTGAGGATGTTCAATCTGAATTCTTTTCCAGATTCTACGAAGAACTTCAGGGTTTTCTCATCCAATACGTGATTTACTTCCAGACCATGGTACTGGTAGTTGCTGTCTCTGTACGATATGCTTGGGTTGTGATTGTAGATGTATATCTTCTTTCCAATGTTGGAAGAAAGGATGTCCGAATCATCATCTACGATGTCTGTATGCATAGGGTCTTGGATGTATTCGAGCATTTTCTTGTGATTGGCACTCCCTTCTACTACGACGATATTATCCGAATTGAATATGTTGTTCGGATCGGCATTCATCATTTCGGCGACATATAGTGGTTTGTGTAGCCTTTCGATGACATACGCGTCTGATTCTTCATACATTACAGGGGAGATTAATGCGACAGATATCACTAGAAGTGTGCATATTCCGATAGTCTTGCAATTCATCACATCTCCCTCCTTGTCATACGGAATGCCCCGAGGGCCAGGAATCCTATAGTCCAGATGATCCCATACACGCACATGGTCCCGATGTCGCCATATCCTACCTGTCCGCCCGAGAATAGGGTGAGCATACCGGTCATGGACATCGATACGGAGCTCCCCATGGACTGTATGACCACGTCCGGCAGGAACACGGGCATCGCCAGGAACTCCAGGGAGTCGAAGCGTACAGCCATCAAGATGAACAGCATCGGGAACACCACGACGTTGAGGATTATCGGTAGCAACACGGATCCCCTCCTGAGGAAGCATCCGAGACAGAATGCCGTGGACGAGTATACGAGCACTGCGACGATCGTCGCCAGGATCGATGTCAGCATGATGTCAGTGTAGAACTCATCGAACTTCACGGAGGCACAGGCTATCGCGACACCATAGGCCAGCAGGTACACTGCGACGCAGTATACGAATCCTGCAAGGTACTTCCCGAAGTAGAACGAGAGGCGGTGCATGGGGAGAGGTATGCTCATGTAGGCGGTCCTCTCCTTGAACTCGTCCGGGACCTGTTTCCCGCATTGCATCGCGGTGAAGAATGCCAGGGACAGGGGGAGGAATGCCAGTAGAAGTCCCACATAGGCGTTGGACATGTACAGTCCCCATGACTTAGCGATGGAATCCACGAACTCCGGTACGACGAAGCAGATCCCGGGGATCAGAGCTATCGCGATGATGATCGTGATCAGGTTCCTGCGTTTCGAGAACGTCTTCATCTGTGCGAACATCACGGTCAATGTCTGGGTGAGGAAGCTCGGAGGCTCGTACACCCTGTCCCTGTGTGCCTCCTCGTCGGTCATGCTGTAGTCGGAGTCGGCCCATGTCCCTCCGCGCCACTCCTCCTCGGGGCCGCTCTCGGTATCGGGTCCGGCATTACTCTCGCCGATCACTGCGGCACCTGCGACCGGTGCGGCGGATTGTCTCGGAGCCGATCTGACAGGGGTGACGATGTTCCTGTCGTCCTGGGGCGTCCTGTTCCTGACCTTCACCGGGGTGGCCAGCTCGTCGTACACCTTTCTGGGCCTGTCGGGCTGGGCGCGGCGGGGTTCTGCACGCGCAGGTTCATGTGCGGTCTGGGGTTCGATGATGGGGGCGTCCTCGGAATCCCGGTCGGACGCCCAGTAGTCGTCCTCGAAGGTCTTCTTCGGCTCCTCGTCACCCTTCTTGCGAAAGAGGCTCATCTGACATCATCTCCTTTCGTGAGCTCCATGTAGAGCGACTCCAGGTCCGCCCCCTTCTCGGAGACCGACATTATGCCCAGTCCGGACGAGTACACCAGGCCCACCAGGTGCTCCTGCTCCTCCGAGGTCCCGGAGAACTTCACATGGACCTCGCACTCGCCGGCACAGTCGACCGACACGACCCCGCTGCATCCGCCGATGTCCCTGACGATGTCAGGGGTGAACGGTCTCCTGGACCTTATGTTCAGCATGACGCTCCTGCTCCCTCCGACGCCGTTGATGAGCTCGGACACGTGTCCGGACGCCATCACCCGGCCGTCCCTTATCATGGTGACGGACCCGCAGAGCTCTGACACCTCCTTCAGGATGTGGGTGCTGATGAGCAGTGACCTGTCCTTGGACTTCATCGCGGACAGTGCCTGTCTCACCTCGATCATCCCCCTGGGATCCAACCCTGAGGTGGGCTCGTCCAATATTATCGTGCGCGGGTTGGGCAGGAGGGCCTGTGCCAGGACGACCCTCTGTCTCATACCCTTGGAGAATCCTCCGACGCTCTTGTCCCTCCATTCCCACATCTTCATGATCTCCAGCACGTCCCTGGAGCGGATGGCGATCTCCCTGGAGTCGAGGCCGTAGATGCGGCCCACGTACTCCAGCATCTCCGCGGGGGTCCAGGACGGGTACGGCTCCGGCGTCTCGATGACGCATCCCACGTGTGCCATCGCCTTGCGATGGTTCTTGATGTCGACACCCTCTATCTTCACCGTACCGGATGTCGGAAGGATCAGGCCGGTCATGACCTTCAGGGTCGTGCTCTTCCCCGCCCCGTTCGGGCCGAGGAGTCCCATGTAATCCCCTTTCTCCACGCGGAGGGAGACGTTGGATATCGCGGTGAAGGAGCCGTACTGTTTCGTAAGGCCTATCGCTTCTATCGCTGGTTCTTCAGTCATCTTATCATTCTCCCGAACGGTTGCCGGGCTGTATCATAACGGAAAGGCCGCCCACGACATACTCCCCGCAGGCGTCGTCCTCATCGTAGATCTGTTCTCCGGACCTCACGATGCATGCCTTCCCTTCCGTGTATGCGATCACCATGCCGTCGTCGGTCTCGAACACCGCCCTTCCGGATCTCGTCCTTGCGAGCCCTTCGTACGTCGCGCGTCTTCTTCCGTCGACGTGGAGGGTGACGATGGTCGGATTGGGGTCGGCCATGGTCGCTCTGCGGTCGAATCCGATCTCGAACTCGGCCTTGGTCTTGACCTTATATTCGGAGCTCTCCCCGTTGTGACCTACGGTCATCATGAAGCCCTGCTGAGGGGCGGCACTTCCATTATCGGTGCGGGTCTCGGGCGTCCTGCTGACCATCGTGGTGGTCCCGCAGTTCTGGCAGCACCACAGGTCACCCTCCTTGTGTTCGAGGGTGCCTCCGCAGTACTCGCACTTCAGCAACACCATGTCTGTCATATCATCACCTCAAGGCCTGTTCTCCCTGGGCCAGTCGTTATCGTAGTACGTGCACTCTCTCAGGCGCTCTATCGTCATGAAGATCGCCGGGAACAGCCCGTACCTCATGAACGCGATGCGCGAGTATTCCGAGCATGTCGGATAGCATGTGCACATGTGGGGGCGATCCACGGTGCGCCTCTGGTACCATTCGATCAGGACGATCGGTACACGGTTCAGTAGCGGTACGCGGACCTCCTCGCCGTAATAGGCCCTGGGCACTCTCCTCACGCCGCTGGGCGCATCGGAGATGCCTTCGAGAACAGGGATCGTTCTGATCAAAAGTAATCACTGATCTCGAGGAATGATCTGACGAATTCGTCATTCACACTGCTGTCGACGCCGGTGTAGATCGTGATCTCGTCACCCTGTGCGTTGATGGTCAGCTTGTATTTTGCATGGTTCTTCTTGGACAGACATCCCTTCTCCTGGGATGTTTGTCCGGATGTCTCGATAGATGTGATCTTCACGAGCGGTATGTTGAAAGTTACGCTGCCAAGGTTGCTCGCTTTGGAGAAGAGGCCGGTCTTCACTCCATCCGATTTGGTCTCCGCCGTTCCGACGACGCGCTCCCTGGTTATGGCCAGGAAGTATGTGTTTACCGCACTCCCTTTCTTGGGTTTCTTCTTCAGGCACCCGACATCGCTGCTCTGGATCCTGATGAAAGCTACGACATCATCGTCCGGTCTTATGTTCTTCAACAGCTCCTGCGGATACCCGTTGCTGCTGTTGCTTCCCCAGGTCATGTCTATCTGTCTTGACATTGTGAGTTATATAGACTATCAATCTTAAAATTATGCGGGGTTGCTTCGCCCCGCAAGAAGTTTATCAAATCGTTTTCGACGTATTCACATCCTCAGATATCTGTATGAGAATATCACGGCCAGCACGGACAGTACGGCCAGTACCGCGATCGCCACGTATCCGAGGGAGGACGTCTCGTTGGACCCGCCCTCCTCACCGTCATAGGTGACGGCGAACTTCGTCACGGAGTTTGTGCTCAACTCCACCAGTTCGTTGATGGAATCGTATGATGTGACAGCCGCACTCGTGGTGCCTTTGCCGTCCACCGTGTATGCCTTCACCCCGAATGCCGTCATCCCGTCCCCCAGTTCGTAGGGCAGTCTGACCTTCGCGCTTCCGGGGAATGACGTCATGGTGTTGGACCCGGCCTTCATCGTGATCACATACACTGTGGCGCCTTCCAGCCCGGTATCGTTATCGACCTTGACTATGGAGTACGACCAGTCGGAACCGGGCATCTTTCCCATGGTCGAGGAGCCAAGGGACACACCTCCCGTCGTAGACGATGTCTCCAGGGACATTCCCGCATCGGCGATGCTCTTCATCAGTGTCGCGGGTACGGTCACTGTGGAGCTGGTCCCGTAGTCGATCTCTATCGTCGTCGGTGCCCAGCCTGCAACGCTCTCCACGGCATTTATGCATCTGATCAGTTGGTTCTGGGAAGCTGCGGCTATGGTCCCGTCCTTCACGGAGGATGACGACACGGTCGCTTTTACGCTTCCTTTGATCGTCCCGTTGTCGTATTCCGATTCGCCCAGGACATTCACGCCCAGCTTCTCTTCGATATCGATATTCACGCGTTTGCTGCTGGAGTTGTCGTATGCATAACACGATCCGGCGAGCACATCGATGCTGCACGTCTTCGTGACGTTCTTCAGCTTGAACGTGACCGTGGTCTGTCCCTCCCTGTCTCCGGAGATGGTGCATGTGTCGCCATACAGGTATGCCGATGCTATGCCGGAGGATGCGACGGATACAGAGACATCGTTTAGTAGGTCTCTCGGGGTCACCGTTATCTTCACCTCGGGTTGATGTCCGGTGATCGTTGTGATCTCGCTCCGGTCGAGGGTCAGGGTGACCTGTGTGACAGTGACGGTGCATGTATCAGATTTTCCTCCCGCGGATGCGGTGATTGTAGCAGTCCCGTCGCCTACTGCTTTTACAAGGCCGCTTGATGAGACAGTGGCTACGGATGATTTACTGGAACTCCATGTTACAGTGCTGTTGCTGGCATTATAGGGACTAACATCCGCGGTCAGTTGATCGGAGTCACCGACATATAGTTTCAGAGAATCTTTGCTGATTTTAACACTCTCTACGGGGATCTCAGTTTCACCTGGATTCGTCTCCGTAGTGTTTGCTTCTGTGTCTGAAGCAATCGCGGTACTACCCAGACACACTGCCGTCAGTGCGATCGCGACGAGTAGGGTCGCTCTAATCCATTTGGAATCAATCATTCCACCACTGGATGTTATAAGAAATACACAATATAAACCTAAGACCCATTTTTCCATCACGGTCTGTTCTATCCAATAGTCGACCCCGGATCGTTTGGTTCCGATCGGGGTGGTCCGTGGAATATATCTATATGATATTACGGAAATCCTTTATGTGAGACTACGGAAATCCTTTATGTGACATAAAGAAAATCCCAAAATTGAAATATCATCCAAACGATCCTATCCTGAAGATCATGGTTTTGACGAAGGATGGATACATTCCACGCTTGATAGATCCCTGCATTTCGAGGCTTATGGGTGCTTACGGAGCGGTATGCATCGAAGGGACGAAGTTCTGTGGGAAGACATGGACCGCGTCAAACCATGCTAACAGCATCTTCGCTCTTGACGACATGGCGAACAACTACTCCAATCTCACCATGGCGAGGGTGGACCCGATGTACGCATTGGACGGGGAGAGGCCGCATCTCATCGACGAGTGGCAGCTGGTCCCTTCCATTTGGGACGGTGTCCGCAGAAGCGTCGATGATACGACGGCGAAGGGCCTGTACATCCTCTGCGGGTCGTCCGTGGCCAACGAGACCACGGGAGAGGAGGATGCAGCAGGGATCGTCCGTCATTCCGGTTTCGGCAGGATCTGCAAGGTGCGCATGAGGACCATGTCGCTGTTCGAGTCCGGCGATTCCGACGGCTCCGTATCGCTGAGTGCCCTGTTCGAGGGGGGGTTCAGGAACACTCCCATGTCCGATCCTTCCATGGACAGGTTGATCGACCTGACCATGCGCGGCGGATGGCCCGGAAACCTGTCCCTGAGCGTGGAGAATGCGGTCCTGGCCGTATCGAGGTATCCGGATGCCATCTGCGAGGATGACGTGAAGAGGGTGGACCCTTCCAAGGACAGGACCCGGGCGAAGATGCTGATGAGGTCACTGGCACGTAACGAGAGCACCGTCGCGTCGAACACCACGATATCACGTGACCTCAGGGAGTATGACGACGAGGTCATGTCCCCCACAACCGTGTCGAACTATGCAGAGCTCTTCGACCGTATGTTCCTGACGGAGAACCAGCCCGCCTTCGATCCCAATGTGAGGTCGTCCATGAAGGTCGGGAAGATGCCGAAGAGACATCTCACGGACCCGGCCCTCGCCATAGCGGCGCTGAGACTCTCGAAGAGGGAGCTCCTGGGCGATCTGGTGACCTTCGGTCTGATGTTCGAGGCGCTATGCGAGCGGGACCTCCAGATATATGCGTCGGTCAACGGGGGAAAGCTGTACCACTACAGGGACGGGAGGGGCAACGAGATCGATGCGGTCGTCGAGATGCCCGACGGGTCATGGGGCGCGTTCGAGATAAAGCTGGGGACCAATCAGATCGATGATGCCGCGGCCAAGCTGGCGAGGTTGCGCGACATCCTTCTGGACGACGAGGCGAACCATGTCCCGGGGAAGCCGAGGGCGAGGCCCCCTTCCATCCTCGCTGTCATCTGCGGCATGGCGCCGGCGGCATACAGGCGTGAGGACGGCGTCCACGTCATCCCGATAACATCGCTCCGTGATTGAGCGAGGTGGCACGGCCCATATGCCGGATAGAGCCAGCCGCATTCAACACAGGGCGCCGTCGGGACACCCGCCCCGCGGGTCCTGCTATCGCCGTCGGCATTTTCCTTATATCCGCGTGTGTGCATACGCACGCAATGAATGGGACCAACAAGACGACCGTGGGAGTCGTCTTCGGGATTGCACTCGCGTACGCAGCGCTCTCGCTCGTACTCACGATTATGGAGATCTTGGACGGAGGTCCGGTCTCCATCTACCTCTTCGCCCCACACGGAGGGGAGCTGGGAATAGACCTGTCTCAGGTCGCTGGGATCGACAGGATAGTGGAGCTCTACGCAGGATTCGTGGCGCTCTTCGGGGACGACAAGATGATATCCCTCGTCATCGTCCTGCTGGGATTCGTCATGTCCGCGGTCGGCATGATGACCCCCTGGTCCATGTCGGTCAGGAGTGACACCAACCCCGCCGAGTACCTGTGGGTCAAGAGGCCCGGGTCGGTCGTCCGCGGGCTCGGGGCCCCATGGGGGCTCATCGGCACATGCTGGGACAAGAGCAAGCCTCTCGCGATAGTCCCGATTGTGCTGCTCCCGTTCTATGCGGTATGGTCCGTCATGATAACGGTGTTTATGTTGCTCCCGTTCCTCGTGATGAAGGCGGTCATCGGCTCCAAGGTCCGCTCCGCCGCCAGGAGGGAGCAGAACAGCGGGGCCGGGTCCGCCGTGTGCCCCAAGTGCAAGAGGAACTTCTCGAGTCCCAAGGTAAGGTGCAAGTGCGGGCTGATACTGGACTACCCCGTCCCCAACGAGTACGGGTACAAGGTCCACACCTGCGAGAACGGGCACGACATACCGTGCACGCACGGCATGAGGAGGGAGCTGGTGACGGTCTGCCCGTTCTGCGAGCAGGAGATCGAGACCAGGGAGGCCGTCCCGATATCCATCGCCCTCGTGGGCGCCCAGGGCGCCGGGAAGACCACCCTGATGCTGGCCGCGGTCGGCACGATATCGCAGGTCGCCAGGACCAGGGACGTCGCCGTGGACGCCGCCACTTCCGGGGTGGACAGGAACGCCGTCGCGGCCAAGGACGTGGTGGCCAGGACCGCCTCGGGCGAACTGGACTCCGAGTGCCTCTTTCTCAGGTCGAGGGACATGTCCGACCGCGAGCTGATCTTCAACGACATATCCGGCACCGAGTTCGAGCCGAAGGAGGGCAAGACGCTGTTCCAGGAGTACTACAGGTACTCGGACGGGATAGTGTTCGCGTTCGATCCCATCGCGCTGGAGAACGGGAGGGGGTCGTCGCCCATGGACGTGTTCGAATCGTTCCACAGTACGTTCAATCAGATCAACGGTGTCGGTCCCGGGGCCGTGTCCAGGATACCGTTCGCCGTTGTCGCCACCCACAACGACGTGCTGTCCCCGTCCCTTGCGAGCTCGGACGTGAGGAAGTTCCTCATGGACAACGGACAGGGAGGGTTCGTGAGGGTCCTGGAGTCCGTGTTCTCGGACGTCAGGTACTTCGCGGCGACGTCGACCGGGGACGACTGCAAGTCCGCGGCTGTGCCGTTCTGGTGGATCGTCGGGAAGACGGACCAGGAGCTGGCCTCCAAGGTCCCCGTCCTGTCGGTCTGACAAACCATCACGAGGGGGATCCGGGACATCCCCGGACATCCCCTCATCCTTCTCCGTATCGGGGGTTTAAAAACCCATCCTGAGTACATAGTATTTAAAGCGAGTATCACGGTCCCCATCCATGGATTCTCAAAGGAACCTTACAAGCAAGAATGGCGCACCGGTGCCCAATGCAGAGAACTCGTTGACGGCCGGACCCAGGGGTCCGATGATGCTCCAGGATGCATGGTTCCTGGAGAAGATGGCCCATTTCGACAGGGAGGTCATCCCGGAGAGGCGCATGCATGCCAAAGGGTCCGGGGCGTTCGGCAGGTTCACGGTCACCAACGACATAACCCGCTTCACGAAGGCGAGCCTCTTCTCCGAGGTCGGCAAGGAGACCGACGTCTTCGTCAGGTTCTCCACCGTCGCGGGGGAGAGGGGAGCCGCCGACGCCGAGAGGGACATACGCGGGTTCGCCATGAAGTTCTACACCGACGAGGGCAACTGGGACCTGGTGGGGAACAACACTCCCGTGTTCTTCATAAGGGACCCGCTCAGGTTCCCCGACCTCAACCATGCGGTCAAGAGGGACCCCAGGACGAACATGCGCTCCGCGCAGAACAACTGGGACTTCTGGACGATGATCTCGGAGGCGCTGCACCAGGTCACCATAGTGATGTCCGACCGCGGCATACCCGCATCGTACAGGCACATGCACGGGTTCGGGAGCCATACGTACAGCATGATCAACTCCGAAGGCGTCCGCACATGGGTCAAGTACACCCTGAGGACGCAGCAGGGGATCAGGAACCTGACGGATGCGGAGGCGGAGGAGGTCATCGGGAGGGACAGGGAGAGCAACCAGCACGACCTGTTCGATGCCATCGAGAGGGGCGAGTTCCCGAGATGGACGATGTACATACAGGTGATGACCGAGGAGCAGGCCCGCGATTATCACGAGAACCCCTTCGACATAACGAAGGTCTGGCCGCACGGCGAGTTCCCGCTCATCGAGGTCGGGGTGCTGGAGCTCAACCGCAATCCCGAGAACTACTTCGCGGACGTGGAGCAGGCCGCGTTTGCACCGACCAACCTCGTCCCCGGTCTCGGCCTCTCGCCCGACAAGCTGCTCCAGGGAAGGGTGTTCGCGTACGGCGATGCACAGAGGTACAGGCTCGGTGTGAACCACAACCTCATCCCGGTCAACGCCCCGAAGTGTCCCGTGAACTCGTACCACCGCGACGGTCAGATGAGGGTCGACGGCAACTACGGGTCGAGGAAGGCGTACATCCCCAACAGCTACGGTGAGTGGGCGAACAACGGCGAGGAGGAGCCGCCCCTCCGCATCGACGGCGACATGCAGCGCTACGACCCCCTGGACGACAGGGATGACGATGTGTTCCGCCAGCCCGGGGACCTCTACAGGCTGATGACCGACGAGGGAAGGGCCGCGCTCATAGACAACACCGCAAGGAACATGGCCTCCGTGACGGAGAACATCAAGTATCGCCACGCCGCACACTGCTACAGGGCCGATCCCGGATACGGGACGCGCCTGGCGCAGGCAATGGGCCTGGACCCGGAGAAGGTGGCCGGGATGGCAGGTCTCTCGGAGACGGAGCTCAGGGAGGCCACCCGTTCCGCGTGACACAAACGGCATCCCCCGGAGGGGATGCCACCATTCCATATCTCAGCACCTGTATGTGTCCGCGGCGGACGCATCCGAGGTCCATCGGGTCAGAGCATGATGCGAACGGTCCGGATCGCGATGTCTGGGGGTGGATCCGCCGCCGATGGTCGACGATCCTCGCTCGGACATCCGACTGGAAGGTCTCTTCATATGGATTCCGATACCTCTGGAACATACGGTTTTAGGAGGGTTGATTTAAGAACATAAACCGATTTCTTTCCATGAAGGGGAGAATGTTACTGGCGACGGCCGTCGCGCTTATGATGGTCGTCACAGTCATGCCGCTCTCCGACATTTCCACCGCCGATGCTGCGCAGGCCGCATACACGGCGGCGGACGTGGAGGGGAGTGACCTACCGGCATTGGCCCTCGTGGACAATGGCGACGGGTCGTACACGATGCAGTCCGAATATCTCGAATCGGTGTTCGGCATAAAGGACGCCGCACCCTCGGACATAGACGATCCGATAGGCAACAACCCGGTGGGGATATCCCCGTTGGAACTCGTCTACTGGTACGGAGGGGCCGATTCCACATACGAGGTCCATGAGGTCAGTTCCGGGGAGAACATCCGTGTGGACCACACGAACATCAACACGGATTCCAACCACTCCATCTCGTTCGCCGCCGCTCTGACGCAGAACAACGCGGACGCACACAGGGCGCCCGGGACCAGGTGGGACGAGAGCGGGTTCGCCAAGCAGGACTGGTACTGCAACCTGTACTACGACAACGGTACGGGGGAACTGAAGCTCGCGGTCATGAACGGCGTCGATTCGTCGGTCGTCTCCGTCGATGCGGCCGGAGGGACGGGCCCGTATCCCCTGGACCAGATCAACATCGTGACGTCGATCCAGTCGACGAACATCCTCGACTACGCGGTCGGCGACTTCGACGGAGACGGGAACGAGGACATCGCGGTCCACCACATCACGAACATCCTCGTGTTCTCGCTGGACCAGAGCACGCTCCAGCTGGAGCTGCGCTCGTCCACGCCCGTGCCGTCGTACTCCGGATACCACAACACGCTGTTCACGCCCGTGTCCATGTCCTCCGGGGACGTGGATGACGACGGCGTCGACGAGCTGGTCGTGGCAAGGGGATACTACAAGGACGGGATCGCCGGGAACAGCGAGTTCACCGACATAGGGGTCGTCAACTACGGCGACAGCATGGGCGCTACCGCCAAGTGGGTCAGGATGACCGTCCACGATCCCAAGAACAGCAGCTCCATGCTCGATTCCGTCATGACATCCGTGGCATGCGCCGACATCGACAACGACGGGAGGACCGAGATCGTCGTCGGAGGGTTCCTGTGGGACAACACCAACACCGACGTCTCCTACACGAAGAACTGGAACCACTCCGCGGGAGAGCTCTACCTCACCTATCTGGAGTACTCCGAGATGTCCTCGTCGGTCAATCCCAGGGGGCTCACCATCCTGGGCGACGACAATGGCACGGCATCCACCCGCTACCTGCAGGACAACAAGGACTTCAGCAAGCACTACGCGATGAACGGCCACGACCTGGCCGACACGTCGATATTCCTCACGGACAACAGCGACAACCCGTCGGGCCTCTGCAGGTCCCCGAACTGGTGCAACTGGACCGTCCCGCTGTACGGCGGGAGCATGAGCGGTCCGGAGAACGGCAGGACCCACGACCAGGCCTACTTCGACAAGTGGTTCTACGAGTACAGGGACGGTTCGTTCAAGGTGTACAAGAAGGTCAGCGAGCTGGGCAAGGTCATGGACAACAACAACGTCGCCTGTCACGCCGTGAACATCGGGTCCATACTGAACCAGGACCCCGAGAACTACAGCGCCAGGGACGACTTCATGGTGTTCTACGCCGCGGACCTCCAGTCCAACTTCGACAACGGGGACACCGAGTGGGTGTTCGTGGTCTACTCGTACTCGGACAACCCCGAGTGCGCCCACCTGTACAGCGTGAACCTGACGGAGCCGTACCGCGACCTCCGCGGATGGGGGCTGTACAACGTCGGGAGGGCGTTCGTCGGGAACTATGACAACGACACCTACTATGTGGACTACATGGCGAGGCTCTTCACCTACACGGACCCCACCGTGATCGCCGTCCTCGAGGCCGTCCCGTACGACATGGACCTCGCCGATATACTGCTCGGAGGCGCCGACGCGATCGGCAAGACGAGCTTCACCAAGTACGACTCACACACGGAGTCGGTGGACTCCACCTGCCACTTCGAGATAGGCCCCTCCGGAGGGCTGGATGCGATAGTGAAGGCGGAGGCCGCGGTCATGATGAGCCATGACAAGACGTTCTCATCGTCGAACACGCTGCAGTTCTCATCGTCGTACACCTCGTCCCACGACACCGTGGCCGCGTACGTCATCCCGACTGACATGTACTTCTACAAGGTGTACGTCCCGTCCGGCACGGGATACACTGAGTCGTACCAGTACGTGCCCACGTACCGCGATCCCGTCCAGACCATGTTCGACAGGGAGGAGTACAACGAGTTCATCACCAACTACAACGGTCTGATGGCCGACCTGTCCTCCGATTTCGTCGATCTCCCGACGATACCGTCCTACGGCGTCGAGGAGGGGGACGTAACCACCTACACCGGCAAGCCTACCGACCCCCTGCAGCAGAGGGACGTCTACTACAAGGGCGCGGGGAACAGCGCGACAGTCCACCAGGAGGTGGACCTGAGCAAGTCCACCGGGGAGGCGTACGCCGGCGGAGGATACGTCGACGTCTCCATCCAGGCCAGCCTGTTCTTCGGCATCGTGAATATAGGCGGGTCGATGCAGCTCGGAGGGACCAGGACAACGACCAGCACGGACCTCAGCGGGATGGCGTTCTCGTCCGACCTCTACAACGGCATGCAGGTCAACTACCTGGGCAACGTCAACGAGGCCAAGAGCGTCCTCTCGCAGTACACGATGACCGGGAGCATATGGGCGGAGATGCGCCAGCTCACGGACGAGCACGGGAACGTCAACGAGTACGTCCATGTCGGATACACGGTGACCAACCACACGTCCGCCGCGAAGCTCGCGTCCATCACCCCTGACGTGTACATCCCCGACGGCACCGACGAGGACGACCCCTACAACCCGACGAACGATTCGATATGCCTGCAGGTCACCCTCCCGGGGCTCAACGATCGCCCGGACATGAACGCCGACGGGTACAGGCTGCAGGTCAAGTGGCAGAACAACTGGTACACGGTCGACGGCAACGTGCTGGGATTCGGCGTGTACGTAGGCAGCGTCACAGACGGGTGGGAGTCGTTCGACGGTACGCTGTACCCCGAGCCGGAGGACAGGACCGTGTGGGTCAAGGTCGACGGGCTCTCCGCGATATCCAACAACTCCGTGGACTTCAGGATCGAGTCGTACAGGACGGCCGGCACCGTGGAGGAGAAGAACCCGAGCCTCCCCGTCACCGGCTACAAGGACACCCGCGTCAGCGGGGCCAACCACATGGTGACCGCCGGGAGGCCGATGGTGCCGGACCACATCACGCTGACCGGTGCGGACAGGAACTCCATAGTCGTCGGTCCGGAGTCCTTCAAGAAGATCGACGAGCACATCGTGCTCTTCCTGAAGACCGAGCTCAGCGAGGGCGACCGTGCGGACCTCTGGTACTGCGACAGGGACCTGAG
Organism: Candidatus Methanoprimaticola sp. MG2; assembly: GCF_047501175.1. Classification (NCBI taxonomy): domain Archaea; kingdom Methanobacteriati; phylum Thermoplasmatota; class Thermoplasmata; order Methanomassiliicoccales; family Methanomethylophilaceae; genus Candidatus Methanoprimaticola; species Candidatus Methanoprimaticola sp. MG2. The sequence goes on along the minus strand of NZ_JBEQWH010000003.1, from coordinate 189,498 downwards.
CTTCTCGCTCCTGTCGGAGGACCTCCTGATCTACGCCAACGGATACATGATCTACGAGTACGTCCCGGAGCCCGAGACGGACTCCGGACCGGTCCTGGTGGCCGGGTCGGTCATACTGATGCTGCTCAGCGCGATGCTCCTGGTCTCCGCGTTCAGGAAGCGCTGACCCGAACCACATGTCGGGGGCCTGTCCCCCGACCAAACACGTTCCGGACCGCCGATGGGACAGGACCCTTTTTATGTCCGTCCCATCTCTCCGGGACATGGGCCTGAGAGACCTCTACGAGAGGTGGACATCCGTCAACCTGGTGATAAGGATCGTCGCGGGACTGGCGATCGGTGCCGTTCTCGCGCTTACCCTGCCGGGGATACCGTTCCTCTCCACACTGGGGTCCATGTTCGTCGGGGCGCTGAAGGCCATAGCCCCGATCCTGGTCATGCTGCTGGTGATGAGCTCGCTGTCGAAGCAGGTCAGCGGTCACGGCAGGAGGTTCAGGATGGTCCTCATGCTGTACGTGGGGAGCACCATCGTCGCGACCGTCGTCGCCACCGTGTTCTCGTACGCGTTCCCCGTGACGGTCGACCTCGACATCCCGCCCGGAGGGGAGTACGACGGCGAGGGGATAGCCGAGCTGATATCCGGGCTCCTGATAGGCATGGTCTCCAACCCGGTCACCGCGCTGATCGAGGGGAACTACCTGTGCATCCTGTTCTGGGCGGTCCTGATCGGCATGGTCATGCGCACCGTGGCGAACGAGGCCACGGTGAGGGTCATGACCAACGTCTCGGACATAGTCGTCAAGGCGGTGGTCGTGATCATCGAGTTCGCTCCCATCGGGATACTCGGGCTCGTCTACGAGACGGTGTCCACGAACGGGCTGGAGGTGTTCGCCGACTACGGCATGCTCATCGTGCTGCTGGTCGCATGCATGGCCGTCGTGATGTTCGTCACCAATCCTGTCATCTCGGCGCTGGCCATGAGGCGCAACCCCTATCCCCTGCTGTATGAGTGCCTACGCACCAGTGCGGTCACCGCGTTCTTCACGAGGTCCTCCGCGGCCAACATACCCGTCAACCTGGACCTGTGCAGGAGGCTCGGGCTCAACATGGACTTCTGCTCCGTGTCGATTCCACTGGGGGCGACGATAAATATGAACGGGGCGGCGATCACGATAACCGTGATGACCCTGTGCGCCGCGTTCTCCCTGGGCATGGACGTCCCGATCCTGATGGCCGCCCCGCTGTGCATAATAGCGGCGGTCGCGGCATGCGGCGCGTCGGGGGTCGCCGGAGGGTCCCTGCTGCTGATCCCCATGGCATGCTCGTTCCTGGGCATCGACGGGGACGTCGCCATGCAGATGGTCGCGATCGGGTTCATCATCGGTGTGATCCAGGACTCCATGGAGACCGCCCTGAACTCGTCCGCGGACGTGTTCTTCTCCGCCACCACGGACATCAGGGTCACGGCAGACGAGGCCGACCGCCGACGGCGACCATGATAGGTCTTGCTTCAGTGGTTCGATGATAGGTCGGACAATCCGAAGGATCAGGGATGGTTGCGTTAACATCAGGCCCTGGTCCTTTGGACACCTGCTCCGGTCCATACACCGGATCTCGAGTCTTGATTGCCTCTCTATCGTCAGTATTTGAATTACCATGCTGCTTGGAATCATGTGAAAATATCGAAGATGTTTGATCGGGCGGCTCTGTGGTCTCCGCCCGATGTAGGTGGGTCACTTCTTCTTGAAGTCGTACATGATGTACACGGCAAGGATCGCGGCAAACACTGCAGCGGCGGCGCATGCGAGGACCTTGGCGCTCTCATCATCGTTCGAGGGCTGCTCGGGCGGGATGACCTCCACGCCCCCATCACCACGATCGGGCAATGGGATGAATGTGGTCTCCTCATACTGTATGTCGATGACGTATATCGTGTTGTGATTCGTCCAGAACGATATCTCGCCATTGGAGAGGGTACCATTTCCGATGGGGACGAGTTCATCGTTGATCTCATCCAGATAGTATACGAGGATCGCTTCAACATCCTTATTGGACGATACGATGACAGGGATGGAGACGATCATTCCCTTCTCATCGTCTATGTCAAAATTCTTGATCTCGATGTCGATTCCCGCTTCGGCGGATGGAAGTACGGACTCGGGGTCGGTCAAGACCTCTGCCTTGAAACGTACATATCCCTTCTCGGAGCTTCCCTGAACGGTCAGTTTCACTTCTCCGATCTCCGCGTTTATGGTCACATCCTCATGCTTGTCCGTGGATTCGATGATGATCTCTGAGTCTCCTTCGAGGGTCTTCGAATCCCCGGACTCGTCTATCTTGTCCGTAGGCAACGGCTTCTCCGGTTCGAACACGGTCACTGCGATGACAGGGCCGGTCGCGGACGAGGAATCCGAGCCGTACGTTGCCGTGACGCTCACGCTGTACGACCCCGAGGACGAGACCTCCAAGGTGCTCTGGGTCGCGTTCGGTAGTTCCACACCATCCTTCGACCATTGGTATGAGAATGTGGCATTCAGAGTATGGGATGCGGTCGCGGTCAGGGTGGTATGGCCGCCCTCGGGGATATCGGTCCCATAGGAGCTATCCGTCTCGACGGTAGGTGCATCCATCCTCCAGGTCGCATCTATCGTCATGTTCGCGGTCACAGGTGTCGTGACAGTCCAGACACCCCCATTCGAAGTCCATCCGGTCATCGTGTATCCGGTCTTGGCGAACGTAGGTATGGAGGATGAGGGCACGGTCGATCCGGAATCGACGATCACGTCGATGTTCCTTCCGGATCCGTCCCTGAACACCACCTCGTACTGTGCGATTATGTTGATCTTGCGGTCGGTGTCCCCAACTCCGACGAAATTATTCTCGATGGGGGTCACGGCAGTACCAGAGGGGTCCTGTACCGTCCCATGACGGTATCTGAAATCGAAGACTCCCTTCTCGGATGGGGTTCCTGTTGTTCTAGGGTATCCGTCCAATCCGTAGAAGATGTACCAGTTGCCTCCCTGTCCTTGCTTCATGACGGATCCCTCATGGTTGGTCAGAGCGATGTGTGTGGCGCCTGGAGCGTATATCACGTAATTTCCGTTGGTGCTTCCGCCGATGACGGTCCCGAAGTTATCGAAGATCACCGTGGTATCGTTCCTTCCATCGACAGGGCTGGCAGAGCCGAAGCTGAGCGCATGGCCTGTGCCACTCCTATCGATGGTACCGTAGTTGTAGATCCTGTTGTCGATCCCTTGTACCTGGATATAGCTCATCTTCGCATCCCTGTAGGACTCGGTCCCGTTGTACACGACGAGCCTGTCCCCGGCCTGGGCGGTCCTGCCGTCAATGCTCGTCAGGCCCGTGACCGTTCCCTGATTGTACACCGTGACATCATCGCCATTCACGATGACCTGCCCTATGGTGGAGTTATTCCTGAGAACCATCCCATCCGATGTGATTGTGACTCTACCATTGTCACCGAATGCGGCATCCGATGCGACCGTGACATCGCATTCTGGTATCCCCACGGAGATGTTGTTCGATGATGAGCGATCTCCGGAGATCGTCAACTTCTCGCATAGGGATTCGTCCGATATCAGGACGGACAGGAATTGAGGAAGTTGCAAGGTCCCGGAGTCATCCTGGACAGTGACATTCTCCAGGTATAGGGATGCACCCTGGTTCACCAGCTCACTTGACTTCTTTGCAGCCTTTACCAATGAACTTTCCAGTTCGCTGATGTCCTCGAATACCATGTCACGATACGTCGTCGTGGTCGTTCCGGCACAGTGTGTGGAGCAGAATCCTCCACTGTAGCTGTTGGAGATCCCTCCAGAGTTCTCACAGCTGATGACCTCGACGTTGCCACCATGCCCTACAATGCCTGCGGAGAAATGTGCATGGCCGGAGATCTCTCCGGAATTGCTGCAGTCGATCACGGATCCTGTGTAGTAGTTGGCGATTCCTGCCAGGGCACCCACCGGTGACCCTTCTGACCCTCCGGATACCTTTCCGGAATTGCTACAGTTGGCGATCACATTGGTCCTATCGCCTGGATTCTGTCCGGCTATACCGCCGGCAACGGCTGTGTATGCATCATCTACGGTACCATGCCCGGTGATCGTTATTGCTCCTGTGTTGTGACAGTCGTAGATGACGATCGGATCCCCGGATGGTATCTGTCCGACAATCCCTGCCATGCCGCCGGCACTCAGATATGCGTCAACAACAGCATTGTTGGTACATCCGACCACCGCGGACAGATACGGCCCTTCTTTGGGGGAGGCACGCAGGGATCCAGCGATACCTCCTATGTTGTACACCTCATCTGTCTCATTATTTCCAGTGGACACATTGACATCTTTGGCAGTGTCGCAATTCGTGATGTATGTTCCGTAACCGCGTCCGATGATCCCTCCGATCGAGTTCGTTCCCACGATCGAGGACTCTCCATCGACGGAGATGTTGGAGATGTATGCATCCCAGGTCTCTCCTGCGAGGGCCCCTACCTTCGATCCGCTTGCGGTGATCTTGAATCCGCTGAGGGTCAGATCCTTGATGACCGCAGAGTAGTCGTCCTCGGAAATCGACCCTCTGAATCCCGAGTCGTCGTACAACTTCTCGGTACTGTCATAGTACATGTTAGGCTGTCCCTTGACGCATCCGAAGAGGCCGAGGTAGACATCCACATTCCCCCCGGTGGAACTGGGTATGGCCAATCCGGAGATGGTATGTCCGTTACCATCGAAACGACCGGAGAACGGCTTATCCACAGTCCCTATGGGGGTCCAGGTTCCGTCGGTAATCGTGATGTTCGTATCAAGTCTGATATAGAGTCCTGCGTAGCTGTAGCCATTGTTCACGTTTTCACGGAGTTTTTGTAGGTCTTCGTACGAACCTATGATGATGGGGTCATCTTCAACTCCGGTTCCATTGAGGCCTGTGGATCCCGATCCCCACTCATTGCTTGTCGGGTTCCAGGACTTCAAGATGGTCTCACCATTCTCCGTCATGATGATCGACGCTGTGGCATCTTCGCCACAGAACGATCCGGAGAACTTCCAATCCTCGCTTCCTTCATTGAATATCTCGTATGATCCGACATTCAGTACAGATCCCGATGCTATTTTGATGGATGCGTTGTTTATTTTGGTCTTGTAGTCGGAACTCATCATGACATCGTGGTCATACTTCGCTCCTGCTACCAGATTGTTCACTGTTGATGTTGCATCCGACGTTATCTTGAGACTTCTCCCATTCTGAACGATTTCCCCGATCGAGGATCCGATGAGTATGAGGTTTATGGACCCTGAGTTGTTCATCCAGGTCATCATGCCTTCAGTGGTGCAGTTGCGCAGGGTGTAGCTTTCGCTCGTTCCTCCGTTGCTGTAGATGTCTGCCACAAGCTCGTATTTCCCAGGTTCGAATCCCTCATCCGTCATACTGTCGACGATCAGTCTCGTCTCCCTTGCCATTCCGACGGCTATACCGCGTACGGCTCCATTCCACACGGTGTCCTGGTTTGACGTATTCTTCTCATCAGTGGAGACCAACCTATCCGATTCAGTATCCAATCCGATCTCCGGTGAGACTGAACAGGATGTTATCACACAGGAGCTTCCGCCTGCATTTCCGATTATTCCGCCCACGATGTCATTGGCACTGACGGTGACTGTTCCTTCCACGGAGCAGTTCGTGAACGATACATCCCCATTGGAGCTCCCGACGATACCTCCTGCATTGGGCTTTCCAGTGACATCGGCCGAATTCACGGAGTCTACAATCACGACTTTGCTGCCAACGATCCCGATAAGCCCTCCTGCGGAATAGCCATGGCTGATTATGGTGCCTGAGTTGGTGAAACTATCGACCCTTACTGTTTTGGATTCACTCCCTTGATCATAACCGATCAGTCCTCCCGCATATGCTGATTGAGTGGGGTTATCGACAGTCTCTACCTTCCCAGTATTCTCACAGTCTGAGATTGATACTGAACAAGTCGTACTATTATTGGATCCGAGATACCCTATGATGCCGCCTACATTGTAGCCAGTGATGTTGCCCGTGTTGGTGGAATTTTCTATTATCACGGATTTTACTTCCTGGGAAGCAATCCCAACAATTCCGCCACATTTTCCATTCGAGGCGCTGTGACTTACATCGGCATTATTCGTCGAATTGTACACGGCTATGGACGTTCCGTATGCTCTTCCGACAATTCCTCCAGCACCATCCGATGCCTTGATGGAACCGCTCACAGTCACACCAGAGATTACGGTATCTCCGAAGGCATATCCGACAATTCCTCCGACCCCGTCTCCAAATTTGTCCTCAGTGTCTGTATCGATCTCAACGCCTGTTAGATGAACATTCTTTATCACGGCGTTGTTGATGAATCCGAATAGTCCATACAAGTATTCTTCTTTGTCTTTCAAAGAACTATCCTCGGGAGTATACCCTGTATTCTTCAGGTTATGGATAGTCCTATTATTACCATCAAATACACCCTCGAAACACTTGATGCCTTTGGCATCTTTGTCAATGATTGTTCTGGCATTGTTGCCTATCGGCACCCAGGCCTCGGTCAGTGTTATGTCGGCGGTCAGTCTGACCGTTATTCCGGCCATGGTGTCGCCTCCATTCACACGTGTTGCAATGGCTTTGAGCTCATCCTCCGTGTCGACCTCCACCAAGCTGCTCGAGTTTGCCCCTTCATTTTCACTAATGGGTGCGAACACGAGACAGCCGAAGACCGCTACGGTCATGGTCAAGGCCGCCATGAGCTGCTTAGCCCCGTGACGCGAGCACGGATAGCATTCCAATATGTTCCTTTTCATGTGAAACACCGCAATGTGGGCTTAGCTTTCCGATCATTCCATTCGCATGGTCATAATCGAATAAGTATGGTCTTAAGAACTATATGTAGTAATCTTTTCTTACTAATGTAAATTATCTTTACAAAATTATCATTGATTCATCCGACAACATACCCGTGTGTCCGCCGAAGATGTCCATCCCGAAAAAAGCCAGATCTACGGCGTCAGAATTCTGGAGAAGAAGCATACCATCGATATCCTGATATATATGTACGGGAGGGAGTCTGTGATCGAGTCTGAGTTGCGTGCGATCACGAAGCGCGGTTATGGTTACAAGGACATCCTGATAATGTTGGCAGACAATGGCCTGGCAGAATGTGCAATGCCGGATCCGAAGTCCAAGTCGCGCAAGGTCATCACATGGTGGCTCACGGACAAAGGGAGGGCGATCGCAAAAATGCTCGAGGCCGCAGACCGTCAGATAAAAGACGTTGTGGATCCCGATACCTCCAGATGATCTGATTTGGAGAGATCCGTATCATTCCAAACATGACCTCCCTTTCGGGGATTTTGTTGAATTAAGATAGTCAGTGCCCGGAGGCGGTAACGTTGTCGTGTTCGGGCGATAGGTTCGGACGATTTCCTGATCGATCGGTCGATTCCATTTCTTCACTGAATCTGATATCACAAGATGGTCGGAACATGGAATGGAGGACCTTCAGGAGGGTGCTCTTCCCTGTCCTGTGATGATGGCAAAGCCGTTCAGTGCAAATTCGAGGTTCGGCAAGGTGCCTATTATGATATCTTGATTCTCATATGTCCTGAACGGTGTCATCGATTTAACAAAATTGCTTATCGGTTACAAGACCGTAATATCATGACCCATCCAGCCCGGTCAGCAGCTCCTCCGGGCCGACCAGCATCACGTCATGGTCCTCGGCGTACTCGGACAGCCTCTCGGTGAATCCGGATCCCGAGAACAGGACGAAACTCATGTTCTCGTCCGCATGGGCCGCTTTCGCCCTTTCCTCCAGGGAGTTCAGTGCATCGAACCCCATGGGCCTGTTACGGAACTTGCACTCGGCCAGGACGGTGCGGGTCCTCGACGGTCCGTCGTACACCGTCGCGACGATGTCTATGTCGACATCCTCGCCGTTCACGCGTCCCCACCACGTCCCGCGCCTCTTCACCTCCATGTTCCTGTCGAGCCATTCCCCGCATATGGCCTCGAACCTCCTTCCCAGGAAGGTGGCGATGTCCTGCCTGATGTCCTCGTATTTCATGTCGGAGGACGCCGGACCGTTCAGGACGTTCTCATGTCTGCGGAGTACGCTGTAGTGGAAGTCCACCATGGGATCGAGTATCGCGTATGATGGCTGGGCGGGGGCGTTCAGCATGGGGGACCTCCTCCCGACCAGGTCGATGGACTCCAGCCTGTCCAGGCGTCTCTTGCAGTCCCCCCTGTCTATGCCGAGCTTGTCCGCTATCACGCTCTGTTTGACGGAGCCGTCGGCTATGCACGAGACTATGGAGGTGTAATGGGAGCCAGGGGACAGCTCATTCGTTATCATCGATGCCCCCTCGGCACTCAGGTCCCTGATGCGGTCGATGAAGCATTCCCTGATGCACCCCTCGTAGCTGTCGCGATCCGCCATCTCATGGTACTTCGGGACGCCGCCTAGGGTCATGTAGAGCCTGAGGGTGTCCATCGGGTCCATGTCGGGGTGGAACTTCCGGCACTCCGGGAATGACAGCGGACCCACCTTCAGACGGTCCGTGAACCTGCCGTAGAGGGGACTGGACATGTCCTCGGTCATGCTGCGCATGGACGATATCGACGAGCCGCATATGACGACCATCGTGTCGGTCCCTCTAAGGTCCACGTCTATCAGGCGTTGGAGTATCGAGGATGTCTGAGGGAAGTCCTCCTCCAGATATGGGAACTCATCGAGTATGAGCAGTGTCCTCTCCATCCTGCATGCGTCCGCGATCATGAGCATGGCCTCCGTCATGGAGTCCAGTTCCGGTATGTCGCGATTGAGGAACTCCGACAGGTCGAACCTCATGCGGACGAGGTTCTCGTAGGGAGAGGATCTGCTGAACTGCATCTTCAGGGTGCGCTTTCCTTCGGAGAACCTGTCGAGAAGGGTGGACTTCCCGATCTGGCGACGGCCGTAGACTGCACACGTTCCGATGCCGTCCCTGGACCATATGTCCTCGAGGATGGAGAGCTCCTTCTCCCTTCCGATGAACCGTCTCATGATGTCGTGATGGGGTGGTGCGTATTTAATTGTGATGAATAATTGGTATTCAGACCAATAAAAAAATTCATTGGTGAATACACCAATAAAATCCTGAACGGGTCGAGACGCATCGCATCCCTGCCTCTCGGGACTCACAGGAACATCGACATGTATATCGGGACATAGGTCACGCCCCCTTCCGTACGAAGGTCCTTCATGTGCACCACATAGGCGGGCCCCACCCATTCCGAGTACTTCTCCATGAAACGGTCCAGCGAGGCATGCTGTGTGGAGTTCTGGCCGGATTTGCACTCGATCGGGACGACGGATCTCGCGGAGGACATCAGGAAATCCACCTCATGTGACTTGTCCGAGCCCTTGGTCCTGAATCTGCAGAAGTAGAGCGGATGGCCGGAGGCCACGAGCGTCTGGGCCACCATGTTCTCCATGAACATCCCCTTGTTCAGTCCATACCTGCCTCCGAGGAACTGTTCATACACTTCGTCCCAGTCCTCGTCGATGATCTGGAACGAGGATGTGAACAGGAGTCCGGTGTCCAGCATGTACAGCTTGAAGGACATCTCGTCCACGCTCAGGCCGAGCGCGGGTCCAGGGTCCGTACACCTGAGGCAGACGTTGACGATCCTGGACTCCCTGAGCCATGTGACCGCGTTCATGTACTCGCGGGTCCGGGAGTTCGTCCTGATGGACGAGGGGGAGAAGCTCTTCTCGTGCTTTGACAGCATCCCGGGTATGTTCAGGAATATGTTACGGGCCTTGGCCGTCTGATCGCGGTCTATCTTCGACATGTCCTCCGCGTACAGGTCGAGGATGTCCCTCTTCGTAGCTTCGACCTTGGAGTAGTCGTTCGTCCCTATCAGCGTCTCGACCGCCTGGGGCATGCCGCCGACGAGCATGTATGTGGCATAGCGTGACATGACCATCTTATGGAGCTCGTGTCCCAGGGGTGTGCGAGATTCGAACGCCTGTCTCAGGAGCGGTACGGTGACATCGTCGCCCTGTGCCCACAGGAACTCCTCGAAGTCCATGGGGTGCATGCGTATCCTCCGTTCCTCCGACGGTATGAGTATCTTGTCGACGTTCTGTCTGATCGAGATCAGCGATCCCGTCTCTATGTAGTCGTAGCGACCGTCGGCGACCAGGTGCTTGATCATCTGGCGGGCCTCGGGGAATGCCTGGACCTCGTCGAATATGATGACACTCCCACGTTTGACGAGGGAGGTACGGTATTTCAGCTGTAGGCGTTGGAAGAGGGCGTCGTAGTCTTCGCTGTAGGTCATGAAGATGTCACGGGTGATCTTGTCCGCCTTGGTGAAATCGATATAGAGGTATGATTCATACTCCCTGGATGCGAAGTCGAGGACCATAGTGGTTTTTCCGACATGATGGGCTCCTTCTATGAGAAGGGCGCGTGTCCCGTTGCACTCGGATTTCCAGGATAGCATCTGGGAATAGATCTTTCGTTTGAACACGGGTCTGTCGGACACATCGTGTGAAACGATATCTATTATGAAAATGATTGCTATATGATTACACCGATTCCAAAGCTGATTCGGACCGAGATTACACCTATGGCAATAGCTAAGATCCTGTTCATTACACCTATAGACATAGCTGAACGCGGGCGAGACTACACCTACAGCAATAGCTGACCGTCGTCTTCGCTACACGTACGGACGCCGTCGGGAGGATCCGGACAGGTCGCAGAACCATATGGGGGTGCGACCCGACCGCCCGGCCGGGCCGCTGGGTGAAACCATCGGCGACCGGATGCGACGGTCGCTTCCGTTTTCGTCGCCGAAATGTTGAGAAGTCGATAAAATCTTATTGAAACTAATTTGGTACATATTTCCGGGCACGTCCAGCACCCATCCATTAATACCGCACGGCCGATGTCCGGGCATGATACTCGTTGCCGACTGCGGAGACTCATTCGTCCATAACCTATCGGCGATGATCGCGTCCTCCGGACACGATGTGTTGACGGTTCCGGAGGACAGGTGTCTGCAGGTGTCCCCCCGGGATGTGGAGGCCGTCGTCCTCTCCCCCGGACCGGGCAGGCCGTACCCGGGACGCGGGTCCTGGGGGCTGTACTCGGCATACCGGGACTCCGTCCCCGTCCTGGGCGTCTGCCTGGGACATCAGACCATCTGCGCGTCCCACGGGGCGGGGATCGCGAGGGGCGGCGGTCCGATGCACGGCAAGCTCGTCAGCGTGGAGCACAGCGGCAGGGGCCTCTTCGAGGGCGTGCCCCAGGGATTCTCCGCGGTGAGGTACAACTCGCTATGCGCCATGGTCCCGGAGGGGTCGCCGCTCAGGGTGGAGGCCAGGGACGGCCGCGGGGACGTCATGGCGGTGTCATTGCCGGGACACCCGGTGTACGGCGTGCAGTTCCATCCGGAGTCGTTCCTCACCGAGCACGGGGAGAGGATCGTCGGGAACTTCCTGAGGGAGGCGGACAGGTGCGCCTGATCGATGTCTACTCGAGGATGGACAGGAGGGACACGGTGTTCCTGGACTCGTCCATGGAGTGCGACCTCGGCAGGAGGTCCGTCATAGGCATGGTTCCGTACAGGGTTCACACCCCCGACTCGTGCACATATAGGGAGTGCTTGAATGAGATCGGCGACGGTACGCTCATGGGATACATCTCGTACGACGAGGGGGCCATGGAGAACGGCATCGCCCTGAAGGGCCGCATGCCCGGGGTGCCGGGGTTCGTGCTGGCGGACTTCGACGTACTGATCGTGCAGGACCTGGTCTCCGAGGAGGTGTCCGTCACGTGCAAGGGGCGCGTCATGCCCGTTGTGGAGGAGGAGTCCCTGGCGAGGATGCTGTTGGATCCCGCAGGGGAGCCCCCGGCTCCCTGCGGGAGAGGTTACCGCATCACCGGCGACACCTCGAAGGAAGGGTTCATCGACGCCGTGGAGAGGGCCCGGGACATGATGGGGGAGGGGGAGTTCTACATCGTGAACATCGCCCGCATGCTGGAGGTCTCCTCGGACACCGACCCGTTCGACGCGTTCCTCCGTCTGAGACGCTTCAGCCCGTCCCCGTTCGGGGCGTACCTGGACCTCTGCGGGATACAGGTGATATCATCGTCCATGGAGCTCCTCCTGGACATCGACGGCGGGAGGGCGGTCACCCGTCCGATAAAGGGGACATGCCCGAGGACCGGCGACCCGGAGATGGATAAGGAGGGGCTGGAGGGGCTGCTGGGGTCGGGGAAGGAGTTCTCCGAGCTGCTGATGGTCACGGACATGGAGAGGAACGACATGAACCGCTTCTGCAGGCCCGGGTCGGTGGAGGTCCGCGGGTTCCGCGTCCCGGAGGAGCATCCGACCGTGTTCCACACGGTATCGGACATAGCCGGGGACGTCAGGGAGGACGTCCGGCTGGGGGACATCGTGTCCTGCATGTTCCCGGGAGGGTCCGTGACCGGGGCCCCGAAGGTCGCGTGCATGACCGCGATAGACGCTCTGGAGAGGAGCGGCCGCGGGGTGTACACCGGCTCGATCGGATGGTTCTCCAGGGACAGGACGGTCTTGAGCATCGCGATACGCACCATGGTGCATCTGGACGGGAGGTACATGGTCGGCGTCGGGGGAGGGATAACCTACGAGTCCGACCCCTTGTCGGAGTACGAGGAGACCACCCTGAAGTCGAAGGCGATGATGAGGGCGCTGGGGGAGGACCTCTCGGACGTCGGCGTGTTCGAGACGATGCGCGTGCACGGCGGGGACTGCCTGATGCTAGAGGAGCATCTCGGGAGGATGACGTCCGCGGCCGGGATGCTGGGGATAAGCCGGACGGTGAGCGCGGAGGATGTGCGGGAGAGGGTGGCCGACGGCAGCCTGGACGGCCGTGCCCTCAGGGTGGAGGTGTCCTCGAGGGGTGTGTCCTTCTCGGACCGTCCGATCCCGTACACCGATGGGGACCGCGTACGGGGGTTCAGGGTCGCCGTGTCCGACGTCAGGAGGGACGAGGGCTCCCTCGTGGTGGGGATGAAGACCACCCTGCGCGGGACCCTGGACTCGGAGAGGTCCGCGGCCAGGTCGGACGGGTTCGACGAGGTCCTGTTCCTGAACGGCCGCGGGGAGATATGCGAGTGCTCGGTGTCCAACGTGTTCTTCGTGCGCGACGGGAGGATCGTCACCCCGAGGGCATCCTGCGGGCTGCTCCCGGGGACCGTGAGGGGGTACGTGATGGAGAGGTTCGACGTGTCCGAGGAGACGGTCCGCATGGAGGACCTGCGCGGGTTCGAGGGGTGCTTCCTCACGAACTCCCTGTTCGGGGTGATGCCCGTGGCGTCCATAGGGGATGTGGAGTTCGCGGACAGGGACGTGGCGGGGAGGGTGCTCTCGAGGTACGTCTCGGACATGGGGATGGATCGAGGTCGTCGTCCCTGAGCTTGTACGTATGTGATGGATATTTCTGTCCATTATCCGACGTCTGATTCGAACGGTGTGGATGTAATCACCGTTCTTTCATCCACGTCCGGGGAATCTCCGGATGTTCCGGCTATATACTGTGTGCGGAGTAGGCCGTACTGCACGAGATAACCGATCGGAGTGGGATGAGTGCCTGCGTGCGACACCGGAGAGATCCGGAGGAATACGCATGAAAACAATTGGAATGAAGAAAGCAAAGCTGCTTTCAGCATTTGCCGTACTGGCGATCGCGTTCGCGGTGTTCGCAGCGATCCCGGCGGTGGCTGAGGACAGCGATGCTGATAGTTCGAATCTTATACAGATTAAAGATTCGAGTGGATTCATCAACGCCCTCACAGGCGATGGTGGAAATTATGTATTGACGGATGACATTGCTAATGTGAATTTTACAACCAACGCTGTTGTCGATCAAACAGTTAGCATTGACCTTGCTGGGTACAAGGTAACCGCTACAGGCGGTTACACTATGAAAATTGTTTCTGAGGCTACGAATACTGCGGTACTTACCCTGTCTAACGGGACTATCAACTGGTCTGGATTTAAAAATGGAACCATATCTGCATTCAGTATTGAGAAAAATGGTTCTCTGGTTCTGAATGATGTGGATTTTACCACCAATGGGGCCGCTGTTTTCCCCAATGGAGATGCCTCTAGGGTTGATATTACCAATTGTAATATCATCGGGGGGACATACGCCATCGGTACTAACAACGGTGAATCCAAAGATAACACACTCACGATAAATGTGACTAAATCTACTCTTTCTGGGACCGGATATACAAACAATGACAAGGACAACTGTACTGTCATCATCAATATTCCCAATGCGAAACTCAATATCACTGATTCTACGATCAAAGGAGAGAGGCAGTCTCTTTACGTTCGTTGTGGAACTGCGACTGTAACGGACACTGATATCACTTTCACCAATGGGTACACTGGATCTACTGCCAGTAGTTATGACAATGCGAACTGGTCTCAGGGAAACGAGGCCCCCATGAGTGCAGTCCTTGTTGGAGATAACGCAGGAGGATATGCTGGGGTCGCATCACTGACCATGACAGGATGCACCATCGATGCGAATTCTGGGAAAGCAATTCTCACATCCACTGATAACAATACCAAGATGAATCTTGTTCTGAATAATACGAATGTCTCCATTGGTTCGGAAAATGAAGTTCATATCAATGGGATTGCAGTAGAGAACAACAAGTTCACGATTTCCGAAGGATCCATCGTTATCGATGGAAATCTTAAGACCATCTCCGGGTCTGGATCAGCGACCGAGGTTGCGAGTGCAATCAAGCAGGTTGCTGGAACAGCTAAGCTTAAAGACGTGACTGTTGAGTCCGGAGAGCTTACAATTGGTGGATCCATTTCTGTCGAGGGGAGCCTTAGCATCAAAGGGGTTGTTGTAGTTGCAGCTGGGGCCAATCTTGATGCGACTTCTGCAACTGTTGTTGTCGGAGGGTCTGCAGGTCTCGTCAACAATGGAACTGTGACAGTTGGTACTCTTACGTCCTCGAATGTTGGAGCTGTCGTTGTCAATTCAGGTTCTAGCACAACCATAACAAATGGACCTCAAACTTCCGTTGTTGCAGGAGAGAAGCTCTCTGGAGACACGAATGTGAGTGTTGGTTCAATCACCACGCCTGCAAATGTCCCTTCAATGCCGACGGATGTGGCTACAGGGGTCAGTTCGATCGCTCAGATAAAGAATCTACTTGCAATGGGGGTGACCGAGTTCACCGCAGGGGTTGATTTCGATATCGCAGAAAACTTCACTCTTCCAGAGGGAGTGGAACTGAATCTGAATGAGAAGACTATTACTGTCAATGCAGGATCCAAATTCACGAACGAGGGAACCGTTTATGGCGGGATTATCGTGGTTTCAGGGATTTTCGAGAACAACGGAACCTTCGGAAAATCTACCTCCATCAACGATGAAATCACTGTTGTTGGTTCCTCTGATGACGCGATAAGAAACTACGTCATCAATAATGGCGTCATGTACCTCAGTGCTCTGACCGTGGAAGATGTTTCAAGTAAGAGGATTACTGAGTTCACCAATGCGGGAGAGCTCTACCTCACTGCAGAAACCACCACGACTGGTGCTGCTGGAAATTATGTCATTGCTCCCAATGCAACTTTCGAGAACACTGGAGCTATTTATGGGGAGAACGCTGAGATTATCGGAGGAGGATCCTTCGTCAACACCAACGGAGATGTCGGATGTAAGGTGTCCACCGCGACGATCACCGGGACGATGAGCGTCGAGGAGATCTCCGGAAAGACCTCCGGAAGCAGGACCTACGGAGCACTCCAGGAGCTCGTCATTCCCGAGGGGAAGACCTGGACCATCTCCAAGGCCAATGAGATCACGATCAACGGAAAGCTGACGGTCTACGGAACCCTCGTCGTCGAGGGAACCCTCATCATTGCCGGAGCCGGAGACGGATCCAACGATGCGATCCTCGATGTCGATGGAACCGTCACCGTTGCCAAGGACGCGACCCTTCAGATCGGGAAGATCGCTAATTCCAAGAATTACAAGGCATCCGCCACCATCGACGGGACCTTCAACCTCGATGGGAAGCTCGATCTCGTCTGCACACCTATCGATGGTCTGTACGGCAACTATGTGGACGGCTTCGCGGTCGTAGGATCGATGACCGTCTCCAAGACCGGAGCGATCTTCAAGGACGAGGGAATCATGACCGTTTACGGCGATCTCACCGTCAACGGATCCTTCGATGACGCAGTGATCGTCAACAAGGGAGTAATCACTATCGACAATTCCAAGGCCGAGGCAGCTGGGAACGGAGAGGTCCAGATCGGGATGTATGCCAATGGCGCGGTCCTGAACATCGATTCCTTCAAGTTCGTTAACTCTGGAACTGAAGTCAGTCCTGACTGGAATTACATTCAGGTCACGGATAAGGGGGCGATCCTTAAGGCCGGCAAATCCGGAGATGGGAACACTGCCATGAAGATCAAGGACGAGAATGCCAATTACTTCGTGATTGACGGAGCGTCCCTCGAGGTTACCGGTGCTGCAACACTCGATAGTGCGGCATTCACAGGGAAGCTTGTGATTACCGAGTCCATCTCTTCGAAGACCATCACCATCGGAGGAGAGAAGGCGACCCAGTACACGAACAAGATGGATGTCAGC
Source organism: Candidatus Methanoprimaticola sp. MG2 (assembly GCF_047501175.1). NCBI lineage: Archaea > Methanobacteriati > Thermoplasmatota > Thermoplasmata > Methanomassiliicoccales > Methanomethylophilaceae > Candidatus Methanoprimaticola > Candidatus Methanoprimaticola sp. MG2. The sequence goes on along the minus strand of NZ_JBEQWH010000003.1, from coordinate 172,790 downwards.
GGTTCTGCTTCCACCACCGTGTCCTATACCAAGGATGTCGGTGCAAGTGCTGATGATACTGTCAGCGTGGTCGGTGCCGATATGGGAATGATGGGAGGTGTGACCAGCACCAGTTCCGACTCCAAGTATAAGTTTGTAGGCGGAGTCGAGATCACTGATGAGCTCACCATTGGGAAGTATCTCCGCATGGTTACCGCAGGAGTTATCGATGTCTCCGGAACCGTGTCCAACCTCGTCAAGGGATCCGCTACGATTGCTAACGGCGGAGAGATCACCGTCACTGGACTTATCACCACTCTCAACGGAATCACCGGAGGGGTCGTCAACGCAGCCTATTACGAGATTACCACCGGAACCGGTGACAACGAGTCCACGACCAAGAACTATTCCGCATTCGCATCCGCTGTGGACGCCGTCACTGTCGAGGGCAACACCGCGGACAAGATTGTCGAGGTCATGGGCAAGATCACCATCAAGGAGAACGTTACCGTTCCCGCAGGTGTCGCCGTCATCTTCGACAGCAGCGCTGACACCAACACCCTCACCGTCGGAACCACCACCGAGGAGGGGAGGGCCGTCACCGTCACCTTCGCCAAGACCGCGACCATGAGGTCCGCGTCCGAGCAGGTCATCGTCAACGGAACCCTCACCTTCGAGGACAAGACCAACGACCTGACCAGGGACACCGTCTCCGACGTCACCGTCGAGGATGAGGCCGAGAACGGGAAGAGGACATACACCAACATCTTCACCGCAATCCAGAACTCCTCTGCCGGACAGACGATCACCGTCACCAAGGAGACTGGAAACGTCGAGATCACCCAGAGTCTGACCATCCCCGAGGGAGTCACCCTGTACGTTCCCGCCGATGCCGTCTCCATCGTCCTCGATGACGGAGTCACCCTGACCATCGACGGAACCCTCATGACCGAGCTCGATGTGCTCGCCGAGACCATGTTCGGAACCTCCGCCATGGATCTCGATGCAGTCGAGGGAGGAGCGGATGCGAAGAGGTCCAGTGCGATCGTCGTCAACGGCTACATGCTCGTCAGTCTTGATGTAGCTACGAGTGGCCTCAAGTACGACAACAGCACCGCTGTCGCCGGTGACGGTTACTCCAGCCTCATCGCCGGAGCACCTATCTATGGTGCATACTACACCTATGATACCGATTGGGCAGCTGTCTCTCCTGTCGACAAGGCGATTGCCGTCATCGACAAGATCTCTGACAAGATCGTCCTCAACGGACCCATCACACTCGGAGACATCGCATTCACCGGAACCGATGACTGCGATGAGATCGAGGTCAGCAACAAGCAGGTCAACAATGTCCCTGCAGGCGGAGTCGCCATAGACACCGTCGTCACTGCCAACAGTGTGACGATCGTTGACGCCACTTTCGATGTCATCGGAACCTTCAACGGGTCTGTCGTGGTTGGCGGAGCTACCGTCACTTTCGTCGACGTGTCTGGCTTCACTGCCGGATTCAACACCGATGACGAGCCTATCGTCACTGGTTCCCTTTCAGAGGGTGTCGGAGAGGTTGACGCTGCCGTCACCCTCGCCGCTGGAAGCCTTGTCGCTCCCTCCACCCTTAGCACGACCACGCCCTTCACCGTCGCCTCCGGAGCGACCCTCGTCGCTGAGGGAGCTACCTTCAAGACCCTGAAGGTCGCCGGAACCGTTTCCGTAGAATCCAACAAGGTCCTGAACGTTAACGTGACCGATGCGGTCCTTTCCATTCTCGAGGGCGGAGTCCTCGATGTCGCAGCAGCGACCGACACCACCGCACAGGGAACCGTCAACGTCATCACCCTCGACGTCGGAATGGACAGCAGGAAGGAGACCACCACTGGTGCAGTCGCCACTATCAACGGTCCTGTCAACGTGACCTCCAAGGCATTCGTTGTTGCTGGTTCCAACGTCAGTACTGAGACCCAGACCGTCCTCGACAAGATGTACAGCACCCAGTACAATGTCGACGGAGCACTCTGGATGACCGTCTATGCGCAGTCCAACGCAGTCGATGTTGACGCTGTCAAGAAGGCACCCGTCGAGAACGCATGGTTCGGAGGATGGGAGAACGCCAAGGGAGACAAGGCCACCGGTGTTGCACACGTCGGAGCGGATGACTGGAAGGTCGTCGATGCGATTATCAAGACCGATGTTTACAAGGTCTTTGTCTACGCCAACGAGGGAATCGCCAACGTCTATATCGATGGAAACCTGATGCAGAAGGGAACCATTGGGGATGTGAGCGAACAGTTTGTTCAGGGATACTTCCTGATGGTCGCCGCCGGCGAGCACAAGATCACCTACGACCTCACCAACGGATGGACCGGAACCGCTGCCTTCAAGGTTAACGGCGATACCATCTCCGGCAACGCGTTCACCACATCCGGAACCCCCAAGGATTCTGAAGATTCCTTCGATCCGATCGTGTACAACGTCCAGATCAGTGGTCTCGAGAAGTCCGGATACGTTCCCGACTCCCCCGATGCACCCGCAGAGTCCGGCATGGGAATCACCGACTACCTGCTGATCATCCTCGTCGTCCTCATCGTCGTCATGGCCATCATCGTTGCCATGAGGCTCATGAGGAGCTGATCGTAAACGAACGATCGAGCGAGAGATCCAACCAATCACCTGAACAGGAAACACAGGAGGTCCGCAAGGGCCTCCGCCCTCCGAGAGGAGACCACCATCCAACAACCTGAAGTCAGAGAAACACGGCCTCCCCGGCGATCATCCGGGGAGGCCCCTTACACTGTTCGATATACGTCGGGTTCAGAGCCCGTCCTTCCCTGCATTCCTCAGCCCGATCCCCCTCTTCGGACAGATGGCATCCACGAACGATGCGCAGAACAGGGGATAGTGCTCCACACCGTCCTGCGAGACCATGATGTTCCCGTACTCGAACTTGATCCACCTCTGTATCTGCTTCCCCTCGTCCGAGGTCATCAGCTTCTTCAGGGACGCGGCCTTCCTGTTCTTACCGGACTTCACCTCTATGGCGCACAGGTCCGCACCCACGACGGCGATGAAGTCGATCTCCATCTCCTTGTTCTTCTCGTAGTAGTATGGGGAGATCCCGTTCTTCACGAGCATGGAGCAGACCACGTTCTCCGCCACCGCCCCCTCGTTCACCGAGAGGTCGTCGTCCATCATGGCGTTCCTCGTCTCGTCCCCGAGCATCTGCACCAGTATCCCCGTGTCCAGGAGGTACATCTTGAACATGGAGGGATTGATGTTCTTCCTCAGGGGCCTCGCCACCGCCCTCAGCCTGGGGACCGTGTTGACGAACCACGAACCCTCCAGCCAGTCTATCGGCTCCCTGTACTCGCGGAGCCCCACGTTCCCCTTGTCCTCTATGTTTGTGAACATCAGGCGCTTGTTGGACCTCGACAGCTCGTACGGCACCAGGTCGAATATCCTGCGGACCTCGTTCTTTATGTCGTCCTCCGAGTACGAGTAGATGTCGTTCCGGTATCCGCTTATCAGCATCTCCTGCGCCTCGATCACCTTGCCCATGACGCCGGTCTCCACGGAGACCTTGACGGGTTCGGGCATCCCCCCGACCACAAGGTACTGACGGAAGTAGTCGTGCATTATCCTGTAGAACACAGGGTCGAAGGGCTCTTTGCGGGACACGTGGTCCCTTATGATGTCCGTGTTGTCCTTGGACACCCCCAACGCCCATAGGTATTCTTCGAAGTCCATCGGATGCATCATCACCTCGCGGACGGACCCTACCGGGTAGGACTCGGGCGGATTGTAGTGCAGTCCGAGCAGAGATCCCGATCCGATGACGTCCATCCTGCCGTCTAGGACGAGGTCCTTCATGGCCATCTCCGCATTGGGACACTGCTGTATCTCGTCCAGGAACAGCAGGGTCTCCCCCTTCTCCGGCACGAAGTCGGGATATGCGGTGGTTATGAGCATCATGATCCTGTCAACAGAGGGGACGTCGAAGATGGACCGGTTCCTCTCCTTCAGTAGGTCCAGTCTCAGGAAGTTCCTGTAGTGCCTCTTCCCGAACTCGGTGACGATGTACGTCTTGCCGACCTGGCGCGCACCCTTGATGAGGAGTGCCTTCCTCAGAGGATCCGCTTTCCATTCCAGGAGGGTCTGCATCATCTTCCTTTCCATGGAGCTGTCATCCTCCTAGAGGTTTAACTACTTTTAGAATTCTAAAAGTAGTGTATTTACTAGAAATAGAATTCTAAAAGTAGTGAGTTTACTAGAAATAGAAAATCCGAACCTCATGGATGCATGTCGTCCAGGAATCCCGCGCAGAACAGAGGATAGTGCTCCACGCCGTCATCGTCCAGCATGATGTCGGAGTTCTCCAGTTTGATCCTCCTGTCCACATGGTGCCCGTAAGATTCCAGCCTGTCCAGTGACAGGGACGTCCTGTTGTTCCCGGACTTCACCTCTATGGCCGCGACATCGCCATGGACCATCGTGACGAAATCGATCTCGAACTTTCCCTTCTTCTCGAAATAGTATGGGGTGCGTCCCAGCCTCTCGATGCATGCCGAGATGCAATTCTCCACTATCGCTCCGATGTATGCATCGGACTCCGGAGCGACGATCCTGGACACCAGGTCGTATTCGTATGAAGCGGTCAGCAGTCCGATGTCGTGCATATAGACCTTGAACGCCTTCTCGTCGACGTTCGCACTCAGAGGGACCAGGGGTTGGTTCAGCCTGTTGCAGTACGTCACTACGTTGGCATCCCTTAGCCATAGTAGGTTTCCCTCATACTTCCTGGCGGCATTCGGGTCATCGGGGTCCAGGTCGGCATATACGAACCTCCTGTTCGGTTTCGCAAGCTGCCGGGGGACGGATTCGAAGCATGCCTTCGTCTTGCTCATGTTCGGACCGGTGACGTACCTCTCGATGTCATCGATGCAGCTTCTCAGGATGTTCCTGTTCTCTTCCCATGCCGTGCTGTAGATGCCATCGGACACGAACTTGGACACGGCTCTGGGCATCCCTCCGACCACCATGTAGTCCCTGAAGTGTGCGGACATGAGGTCATACACGGCGGGACCCAGTCCGTCAAGGTCGCGTATGCGGCGACGGACGTCATCGATGAATGCGGGATCCATCCCGATTGCCCATAGGTACTCCTCGAAGTCCAGTGAGTTCATGCGGAGCTCCCTCTCGTACCCCACGGGGACTGGGGCGTTCAGGGAACCTTTGATGTGCACCCCTGTGAAGGATCCGGCCGCTATGACATCGTATCTACCGTCGATGGCGAAAGGCTTCAGGGATGTGCGGGCGCGGGGACACTCCTGCACCTCGTCGAAGAAGAGCAGGGTCCTCCCGGGGATGAATCTCACATCCTTGTCAAATGCGGAGATCATCCTGACGATCGTGTCCACATCGAGATCACCTTCGAAGACCCTCTTGTAGGAAGGGTTTGTGATGAAGTCGATCTTCACGAAACTCTCGTATTCCTTCCCGAACTGCTCCACTATGAAGGTCTTCCCGATCTGACGGGGACCTTTTATCAGGAGACATTTGCCGTCTTTGTCATGTCTCCATTGCCGTAGTCTCTTCAGGACCTTCCTGCGGAGCATGATGAAGGATGCGATATCGACGATATTATGGTTATTATCAAGATATCAATAACGAAACAGTGATGAAAATCACTCCTGACTGTTCATCTTTATTGGGGGAGGTCAAGGCAGGACACGATATCTTATCATCATAGATGAGGTCGAAAATGATCTGTATCTGTTAATGGTGAGTACATTCACTATTTTTGTTCCTCATATTCCAATAATATCAGAAATCAATTTCCAATAATATCGGAAATAAAGTTCTAATATTATCGGAAATAAACATCCACTAATATTGGAAATATTCATATTCATCTTCGGTGATGACCATCTATGGGTTCTGAGTATCGTCCTCGCGTCATAGATTCGTATGTTGAAAAGCGGATGAAGTCGTTTGGAGCAATATTAATCCAAGGTGCTAAAGGTTGTGGAAAAACTAGTACTGCAAAGAGATTTTCCAATAGCATGGTTCATATTATCGATACCAGAAACCCTGGAACCCTAGAGTTGGCTCGTACATCTCCGCGTGATATCCTTCCTGGAGAGAGTCCCCGCCTTATCGATGAGTGGCAGGCCGCTCCTCAGATTTGGGATGCTGTAAGGGATGTGATAGATGAGAGAGGAATCACGGGACAGTTTATACTAACGGGATCGTCTGTACCTCCTGAGGAGACATACCATCATACGGGTGTTGGGAGAATTGCACGTGTGACTATGAGGCCAATGAGCCTATTCGAATCAGGAGAGTCCAATGGAAAAGTGTCAATGAAGGATTTATTTGATGGAAAAGTATCGGGGTTCGCATCATCGGATCTCACTGTCAGGGATATTTTTCGGGCAATGGTCCGTGGAGGGTGGCCTTTTGCTATCATCAACGATATCGATGATGGTACGTACGCAGAGGGTTACGTGGATGCGATAGTAGAAAGCGAAGTATCTCGTGCAGATGGTGTTAAATACGATTCTTCCTCGGTACGGAAGGTCCTGAGGTCCCTCGCCCGCAACATCTCCACTCCTGTGAAGATCTCCACCATCGTGGCAGATGTCATCGGGGACAGCGGTTCGATATCGGACAAGACCGTCAAGAGCTATCTGGGTGCCCTCTCCAAGATATTCGTCACCGAGGACATCGAGGCATGGAACCCCTCTGTGCGTTCGGCCACAGCCATTCGTACATCAGCGAAGAAGCAGTTCTCCGACCCGTCACTCGCCATCGCCGCCATGGGCCTCGATGTGGATGGACTGCTCTCAGACCTCAGGACCGCCGGGTTCTACTTCGAGTCCCTTTGCGACAGGGACCTGCGCATATACTCCCAACCGATCGGTGGGGAACTGTTCCATTATAGGGACAGCTCCGGCCTAGAGGCGGATGCCGTCATCCATCTGAAGGACGGCAGGTGGGCTCCCGTGGAGGTCAAGCTCGGAGTGGACGGCATCGAGAGCGGGGCCAGGAACCTGTTGAGACTCAGGGACCGCGTCAATACCGAGGCACTCGGGGAGCCGTCCTTCCTGATGGTGCTGACATCCGTCGGCACCGCGTATAGAAGGGACGATGGCGTCTGGGTCGTACCGATAACGTGCCTCGGTCCCTGACCGGAAACGACCGTTGTATGGGATCGCGTCGAATGATGATCGAGTAAAAGAAATGAGACCGATGCCGGGCGCATGCCCGGTCTTCACGGTCGGTCCTGCCGCGAGTCTCTGTGCTCCCTGCACCTCTCGACGAACCTCAGCGCCATCTCCGGGTTTGAGTAGTAGTAGAGGTGCGGGTATCCGGCGATCATCGTGCCGTTGTCGTTGATGCACCTGTATGAGTTCCCGCGCTTCGTCGCCTCCCAGTCGTCGCCGTTGCACTCGCTGTCCCAGTAGTGGAACTCGTGGCCCTTGACGGTCAGCGGTCCCCGCGTAACCCCCTCGGAGGTCACCGGGCTGAGCGTGACGTACCCGAACCTGCACAGCTTCCCGGAGTTCCATGTCCTCCCGGGGATCACGCCGCACATCCTCCTCTCGACGCCGTCCCTGTCCTCCATCCTCTCGTGGAGGTACATGAACCCGCCGCACTCCGCGACGCATGGGAGGCCGTCGGTCACCTTCCGTCTGATGTCGTCCAGCATGGAGACGTTCGCCTCCAGCTCCGCACCGTGGAGCTCGGGGTAGCCTCCGGACAGCACGATGCCGTCCACGTCCGGGAGCCTCTCGTCGCGCATCGGCGAGAACCTCACGATCTCCGCGCCGCATCTCTCCAGGAGCTCCACGTTGTCCTCGTACGTGAAGCAGAAGGCGTCGTCGTCGGCCAGGCCGATCCTCACATTACCCTCGATGCGACCCACGTCCGGGGCCTCGTAGTGCAGGTCCGGGGCGCCGTCCGCCATGGATATGATGGAACTTATGTCCAGCGAGTCCTCCAGGACCTCGGCCAGCCTGTTGAGCTTCTCCTTCAGGGCATCTATCTCCCCGGGGAGCACGAGCCCCAGGTGCCTGCTCTCCAGCACGAGGTCGGTGACCTTCGGCACGTACCCGAACGGTTCGATGCCCATCTCCCTCACCAGGGGGGCGACCGCATCGTAGACCTTCTTGGACATCTGGTTGAATATCACGCCGCGGATGTTGTTCTCCCTGAACTCCTTGAACCCCTTGAGCACGGCGAGCGATGATATCGACGCGCCGCGGCAGTTCACCAGGAGCACCACCGGGATGCCCAGCTTGTTCGAGACGTCATAGGAGCTGGCGTCCGTCCCGTCGAACGACACCCCGTCGTAGAATCCCATGACCCCCTCGACGACGGATATGTCGCACTGCTCGGCGGTGCGGCCGAACAGGTACCTGAGGGTGTCCTCCTCGACGAAGTACGCGTCCAGGTTCTTCGACCTGGTGCCGATCACGCGGGAGTGGAACATCGGGTCTATGTAGTCCGGCCCGCACTTGAACGAGGCGACCTTCAGGCCCCTGTTCACGAGCGCCTGCAGGAGCCCGCAGGTGACCAGCGTCTTCCCGCTGCCGCTGGCGGGAGCGGCAATCATGAACCTCGGAAGGCTCATCTCCCCCTCACCACCGCGATGTACACGGGGTTCTGCCCGAACATCAGGTGGTATCCGCCGATCCTCTTGGACCTGGCGACGCTGACGCTCACGATCTCCTCCTCCACGAGGTCCAGCTCCTTGATCGTCTGGGCGGTCTCCGCCATGGTCTCGATGGTGACCGAGTTGATGGCGATCCTGACGTCCGGGTTCTTGGACAGGAGGCACTTCACGATCTCCTTCAGGTTCCCGGACGACCCGCCTATGAACGCGTGCGTCGGAAGCGGGAGGTCTCTCATGGCTTCGGGGGCCAGTCCCCTCACGACCTCCACGTTGGGTGTCTTGAACGTGCGCTTGTTGACCTCGATGAGGTCCGCGGCGACGTCCTCCTTCTCGATGGCGTACACCTTCCCGTTCACGGCGGTGAGGGCCATCTCTATGGACACGGAGCCGGTGCCGGCCCCGATGTCGTACACGACGGAATCGTCCGTCAGCTTCAGCTTCGCCACGGACAGCGCGCGGACCTCGGATTTCGTCATGGGCGCGTCCCCGCGGGTGAAGCATTCGTCGGGTATCCCGATGGGGTTGCGCCTATCGGGGGCGGGGTTGAATATCATGGCCACGCAGAGGTCCCCGAACTCCATCCCCAGGAGCTCATCGGGGGTCCCCTTCACGACCCTCTCGGTGGGGTACCCGAAGTCCTGACCGACGGCGATGGTGACGTCCATGCCGTAATCCTTGAATAGGGAGCACATCCCGTGAACCGTGTCCTGTCCGGACAGCAGCGTGAAGACCTTAGCATGGGTGTTCGCGAGACCGACGAGGTTGGAGTCCCTGCCGTGGGCGCTGGTGAGGTACGCGTCCTGCCAGGTGTCCCCCAGCTTCGACGCCAGGTACACGATGGACGAGATCCCGCACTCCACCTGGATGTCGTACTTGGACCCGTCCAGGCGAGCCAGTATCTGTTTGGCCCCGCTGTAGAAGCCGGTGTCGCCGGACATGAGGCAGGCGATGTTCCGGGCACACGTGTCCCCGTCCAGGTACTCCGCGATCCTGTCGGCCCTGTATTCGGTCAGGGTCTCCTTCCCGGAACAGTCCACCGACTCCAGCATCCTCTTCGCTCCGATGACCAGGTCCGCACCGTTCAGCGCCCCCAGCGCGCGCTGGGTCAGGTCCCCCGGGCCCATCCCGATGCCTATGAGGGTCACCTTCCTCCTGCCTGCGGGTGCGTCCGTGCCAATGTGTTCCAATCCGAGCCTGTCGTCGACCATCTTCACTACCTCATCGAAGCTGTACCCTGATTCCTCGGGTTTGCTTATCAATACTATCCTCGCGCCTGCACGGCGCGCGGCGCTCACCTTCTCCTGGAACCCGCCGATGGTGCCGGAGTCCTTGGTGACCAGCCACTTCGCGTCGGAACGGACCAGCGCGGCGTAGTTCTCCTCCTCGGTGAACGGGCCCTGGGCGCAGATCAGGTTCCTTCCCTCGAACCCGAGGTCCAGGGCCTTGTCCATGGACGCCCTGGTGGAGAGGACGCGCGCGGTCACGCGGTCGCCCGGAATCCCCGCGTAGAGGGGGAGCTCGTTGGACCCCGTGGAGGCGAGGATGTTGCCCTCGGTCCCCTTCAGGAAGTCGACCGCGTCCTTCACGGAACGCACCTCGACCACGTCGTCCGGCACCCTTCCGCCGTCCCTCAGGAGGCGGATGCATTCGACCCCCGCCTTGGCGCATCCCTCGCGGATGTGCTCGGAGATCCTCCTGGCGTACGGGTGGGTGGCATCTATGACCAGCGAGTATCCGTTCCTCGATACGGTGTCGGCGATGCCGTCGGCGCCTCCGCAGCTGCCGACCTGGACGTCCACGTCGTCGTCCTCCATAACCACCGCGCCGTACTCCGTCGCGACGCGAACATGGACGGGGATCCCGCGGGAGTGCAGGTATCCGGATATGGCACGCCCCTCGGTCGTGCCGGAGAACACGAAAACCCCGGTCAAAGGAACCTCGCCCCCACATCTTTGGAGCAGATCGCGACGGTCATGCCGTCCTCCGCGGTCTTGCGCTTTATGAACCGTTCGCCGCCGGCCTTGACCGCCGAGCGTTCGCAGACGCAGTCCACCGTGGTTATCTTCGTGACGAAATCGGACTTGGAGAACTCCCCCTTGACAGAGTTCAGCTCGTCCGCGGTGTAGAACAGCGCCTGAACCTCCAGCTTCTTTGCGAGCCTCAGTATGGCCTGCTCGTCCTTCTTCAGGTCGATGCTGGCTATCGCGAGTACCCTCTCCCTGGCGATCCCGTTCTCCCTCAGCGTCCACTCTATGAACGACTCCATCTTGTCAGGGTCGGTGTCGCGCCTGCACCCGATGCCCAGGATGATGTCCATGGGCACCAGGTTGAGCGTGGTGTCGAACGGCCTCTTCCCGGGGTCCGCGGATACGCACACCCCGAACGCCCCATCGTCAGCGAGGACTATGCCCTCCGGGAGCTCCCCGGATATCGGGATGTCGGAGCAGAACCCCACGAACCTCCCGTCCAGGACGCGTGCGGACACGTCCTTGGCCACCTTCATGCTGGATATCCTCATCCCGTTGTGCTCCGCGAACGTGTCCACCGAGAACTTCCCGTTCAGGTCCGTCGCGGTGGTCACCACCGCCTCGGACCCCATGCGCTCCGCGATCCTCTCGGTCAGCTCGTTGCAGCCGCCGATGTGTCCGGACAGCAGGGCGATGGTCCATCTCGCGTGCTCGTCCATCACGACCACCGCGGGGTCGGTGGTCTTGCTCTTTATGAAGGGCGCGATGTAGCGGACCGCTATCCCCAGGGCGCCTACGAAGACGATGGCGTCGCATTCGGTGAACGCCGCCTTGACCCACTCCTTCATGGGACCCTCTACCCTTCTGATGCCCATGGTGTCCGAGGACGTCTTGCAGAACAGCTCCACGTCCTCGTCCAGCGACTCCCTCAGCCTCAGCGCCGTGGAGCACCCGTTGGCGGAGAACGCCACCGCCCTGATCCTCATTGGGACTCCTCCCTGACCCTGTCGAGGAGCTCGTCCGCCAGCGACGTCTTCCCCAGCAGCCCGTAGACCGACGAGAACATCACCGCCCCGACGCGGATCGCTCCCCCGGTGCGGTGGTTCATGTGGAACTCTATCTTCCCCATCATGATCTCGGAGACCTTCGGTATGAGCCCCTCGCGGTCCAGCACCTCCAGCGCATCGTCCGTCGATATGCAGCCCATGACCTCTTTGATGCAGTCCAGGGAGGCGCCGGCCATGGCCCCGTTGGATGCCAGGATCTCCATCCTCGCATCGGCGTTCCTGGAATGCGTGTTCATTATGCCCCCGGCGAGCTTCACCATCTTCCCCAGGTTGGACACCAGCACGATGTCCACCCCGAGCTCCACCGCGCAGTCGAGCATCTCGCCCACGAAGTTGCTGCACTTGACGGCGAACTCCGGGTCTATGCCGTCGATCCCCTCGGAGAAGTCCTTCCCGTAGTTCCCGGGGACCACGAGCAGGGTCCCGGCCCCGTTGGCGACCCTCATCCTCATCTCGGTCCTCACGGTGTCGATGAGCGCGGTCTCGCTCATGGGCTCGACTATCCCGCTGGTGCCAAGGATGGAGATGCCGTCCACGATCCCCAGGCGTGGGTTGAACGTCTTCCTCGCGATCTCCATCCCCTCGGGGACGGATATGACCGCCCTCAGCCCCCCGGTGTACCCAAGCGAGGCGGAGACGTCCTCGAGGGCCTCCCTGATCATCGACCTGGGGACGCGGTTGATCGCGGCGTTCCCGGGCGGCTGGTCGAGCCCCTTCCTGGTGACCCTCCCGACGCCGGTCCCGCCGTCCACCTCTATGCCGGACTCGATCCTGGACACGGTGGAGTAGACCAGCGTCCCGCTGGTCGCATCGATGTCGTCCCCTCCGTCCTTCCTGACGGCGCAGGACGCCTCGTCATCGGTGACCCTCAGGTCCTCTATCGGCAGGTCCAGGGTGATGCCCTTCGGAGTGGTTATCCTCACCGAGGGGACCGCCTCCCCCAACAGGGCCAGGGCGGCGCCCTTGGATGCCGCGGCAGCGCACGTCCCCGTCGTGTGTCCGCGTCTCAGGCGTCTGTTGTTCACGAAGATGAACATCTCGTCGGGTCCGGCATCTTGGCTCATTCTGTCTCCTCACTGTTGGATGGATAAACCAATCCATTAAATTATATTTCGTCCATAACGCGGAACCATAGGAAGCGTGTTCGATAATGGCAGGCAAGCTGTACGGCATCGGGGTCGGTCCCGGGGACCCGGGACTTCTGACCCTGAAGGCGAAGGAGATCCTCGACAAATGCGGGATAATCGCATATCCTGTCCGCAAGGCCGGAGAGGGAAGCACGGCATTCGACATCATCAGGCAGGTCGTCGACGTATCTGAGAAGAGCATCGAGGAGTTCCTGTTCAGCATGGACCCGGACGATTCCGTCAGGGAGAGGTGCAGGGCCGAGGCCATGGACAAGATGTGCATGCTCCTCGACAACGGGGAGGACATCGCGATGGTCACCCTCGGCGATGTCGGGGTATACAGCACCTACATGTACATCGACAGCGAGATCGCCTCCCGCGGTTACGAGACCGAGGTCATCCCCGGGATCCCGTCCTTCTGCCACGGTGCGGCCCTGGCGGAGATCCCGCTCATGATCGGGAACGAGGGCCTGGCCGTCGTGCCCGTCGCCAAGGAGAACTCGAAGCTCCTCCACAACGCGCTGGAGAACTTCGACAACATCGTGGTCATGAAGGCGTTCAAGTCCATGCCCCTCATAGCGGAGGAGATGGATGCGCTGGGCGTCCCCAGGGACGGGGCCACGGTCGTCAGCAACGTCGGCATGGAGGACCAGTACATCGGTCCGATGGACGTCGACCGCAGGTACGGGTACTTCACCACTGTCATAATCAAGAAGAACAAGGGAGGCAAGGACATATGATATCGTTCATCGGAGCAGGCCCCGGGGACCCGGAGCTCATCACCATCAAAGGAAGGAGACTCATCGACAGCGCGGACGTGATCATCTACGCGGGATCGCTGGTCAACCCGGGGGTCCTGGAGGGCCACAAGGAGAGCGCCGCGATCTACAACAGCGCCCTGATGGACCTCGACGAGGTCATAAAGGTCATGTCCGAGGCCGAGGCCGAGGGGAAGAAGGTCGTCCGCGTGCACACCGGGGACCCTGCGATCTACGGGGCCCACAGGGAGCAGATGGACAGGCTCGACGAGCTCGGCATCACGTACGAGGTCATCCCGGGGGTGTCGTCCGCGTTCGCGACCGCCGCCGCACTCAAGGCGGAGTACACGATGCCCTCCAAGAGTCAGACCGTCATATTCACGAGGATGGAGGGCAGGACCCCCATGCCCGAGGGCGAGAAGCTCACTGACCTGGCGAGGCATCATGCCACCATGGTCATCTTCCTGTCCATCGGGTTCATGGAGGAGATGGTGGAGCAGCTGGAGGCCGGAGGGTACGAGCCCACCACCCCCGTCGGGGTGGTGTACAAGGCATCATGGCCCGACCAGATCATCCTCCGCGGGACATTGGCGGACATCGCCCAGAAGGTCAAGGACAACGGCATCAAGAAGACCGCCCTGACCGTCGTCGGGGACTGCCTCGGGGACGACTACGAGCTGTCCAAGCTCTACGACAAGCATTTCACCACCGAGTTCCGCAAGGGGAAGGAGTGACCGACATGACAGGAAAGCTTCACGTGGTCGGGTTCGGACCCGGCGGAAAGGACGACATGACCTTCCGCGCCGCACGCACGATAGAGAACGCCGACATCGTCACCGGCTACACGACGTACATCAACCTCCTCAAGCCGATCTTCCCCGACAAGGAGTACAAGGCCACCGGGATGATGAAGGAGGTCGAGCGCTGCAGGATGGCGATCGAGGATGCGATGTCCGGGAAGGACGTCGCCATGGTCTCCTCCGGGGACTCCGGGATATACGGCATGGCGGGGATCATCTACCAGCTCGCCGACGAGATGGGCGCGGACATAGAGATCGATACCGTTCCAGGGATAACCGCGGCATCGTCCGCGGCGTCCATACTCGGGGCGCCCCTGATGCACGACCTCGTCATCGTCAGCCTCTCCGACCTCATGACCCCTCTCGACCTCATCATGAAGAGGGTCGAGATGGCCGCCGAGGGGGACTTCATCACATGCATCTACAACCCTAAGAGCAAGACTCGCACGGAATATCTCGAGCAGGCTCGCCAAATCCTTTTGAAGAAGCGCCCGGCGACCACGCCGGTCGGCATCGTAAGGAACGCCGGCCGTGTGGACCAGTCGAGCAAGGTCACCACATTAGGCGACCTGGATCCTGCGGACGTGGACATGTTCTGCATTGTCATCGTGGGCAACTCGCAGACATACATCTCCAACGGCCGCATCATCACACCCAGAGGATACAGAATCGAGGAGTGATACACAATGAGCATAACGATAGTGAAACCGGAGGACATAGAGACGCGCAGCATGGAGATCATCGTGTCGGAGCTCGACGGCCGCACCTGGCCGGAGCCCACGTTCTCCGTGGTCCGCAGATGCATCCACACGTCGGCGGACTTCGACTACGCCGACAACCTGGTGTTCTCCGAGGACGCGGCGGAGATCGGCGTCAGGGTCATGCGCGAGGGCGCGGACATCGTGACGGACACCAAGATGGCCGCGGCCGGGATCAACAAGGCCAAGCTCGGGTCGTACGGCGGGCAGGTCCACTGCTACATCAGCGACGACGACGTGGTCGCGGAGGCCAAGAAGCGCGGGACCACCCGCGCCACCGTCTCCATGGAGCGCGGTGCGGAGGTCGCCAAGGGGAAGCCCGTGGTCTTCGCCATCGGCAACGCCCCCACGGCCCTGGTCAGGATCTGCGAGCTCATCGAGGACGGTTCCATGAGGCCCGCCCTCGTCATCGGGGCGCCCGTCGGGTTCGTGAACGTCGTGGAGGCCAAGGAGATGCTGATGGAGGTCCTGGACAGGCATGGGATCCCGTACATCGTCCCCAAGGGCAGGAAGGGCGGTTCCAACATAGCCGCCACCATCTGCAACTCAATGATCTACTACAAGGGCTGATGTCAGCCCCGAGGGTCCGGGACGACCCAGACGCCCCTGGACCCTCCAACCCTTTCCAACCTCCCGGACGACTTCAGGAGGTCGATCTCCTTCACCACGCGGCTGAAGGGGATGTCCAGCCTGTCCGACATGGCCCTGGCCGTCATCTTCGGATTCTCCTCTATGAGGTCCAGTATCAGCACCCCGGTCTCGGTTGCCGTCGGAAGCTCCGGATCGAACCTTATCGTGACAACGGTGGTCTCCGGGTCCATGGTCTGTTCGAAGGTTGGTTCCTCGAGACCCGTGTTCCTGCATGCCTCGATCATCCTTCTGACGCCTGTGCCGGCCCTCTCTGCGCGTGAGATGTATGTGAACATCTGCATCAGTGCCTTGTTCCTCGGGTCGCTCACACCTCCCTCCTCGGCTATCCTGACCGGTATGCGGAACAGGCCGGGGTTCTCCACGATCAGTCTGTCCGGGTGCAGTTGGACCTTCACGCCTCTGCGTCCGCCGTAGTCCGCATTGACGACCGCATTGGTCACGGCTTCGCGTGTCGCACGATTCAGTTCGGTGTCCTCATCACGTGCGATCCCGTCCGGTACTTTGAAGTCCTTCTTGATCTGCAACGAGAGGCGGTTGATGACGGTGGTGTAGAAGTCGAACAGGTTTCCGCTCCACATGGGGGATCCGCTGCTCCTTCTGAAGGTCCATTCATCATCGCCTCTCTCGTACTCGAAATAATCGAATGAGTAGTTGGGAAGCTCGAGACGTATGACATCGAACCTTCCGAACATGAGTATCCCGGCCAAAGTGGGCAACAGCTTTCCTTCCATCACCCTGGCGGCCCCGATCGTACGAAGGAAATCATCCTGAGGGTATCTCAGCCACGGGCTACCGGGATAGTACAGTTTCATCAGGTTGGTATACTCTGATATCGAGTCTTGATCCAGGTCCTCCATCACGGCAAAACGTACGGGAGTCATGTCGAACGAGTCCGTGGAGGAATCCCTGAACATGCTACCGATCTCATCGCTGGTGCATCTATAGTCCCCTGAACCGTTGCGTTTGAACGTATGGCCTATGTTCTTGAAGAATATCGGCCTCTCATACAGTTTGGCTGCAGGGACATCCATTACGATGAGATCCCTGCCCCCGACTCTTTCTACCCTTATGTCCTTTGATCTCAGGACGTTCTTGTTCACTTTCTGAGGATTGTTCAGGGAATTCCACAGTTCGCTTTCGATCTGACTCGCATTCTTCACTCCGGAGATTGTGAGACTGCCGTCGTCGTTCTCGTCCAGTCCGAGTACTATGGTTCCGCCTTCGGTGTTGGCGAATGCGGAATAGCTTTCCCAGAGGGATTCGGGAATCCCTTTTTGAGCCGATTTAGCCTCAAAGTGCTCATCTTCTCTGTTAAGACATAGATTATCTTTAAAAATGAGCTTCATAATATTAAATGTACATAATATTATATATTAATTTCTTTTAAATGATTTTAAAAGGTTTAATTTCATTTTAAAATCGGGAAAATAGTTTTAAAATAATTTTAATTTTTATAAGTCCAAAAAGATTATTGTAGATTAGTATAGACATTGTATGGGTGAGAAATTTCGTTGTACTGGATGATCATAACCCTGGCACCATTCAAGTTTTCAATCCGTACTTTACTAGGGGTTGGTTGTTGAAAAGCGAGATTCGTTTGAAAATCAGTCAAACGAATCTCTTGAGTTTTTGTTCTTCATCTGATTATTTTAACATATATGACAGGGGCGCTGAATGCAACGATTATAATAATAGCCAGCAAAATTAGTGCTGCAC
Source organism: Candidatus Methanoprimaticola sp. MG2 (assembly GCF_047501175.1). Lineage (NCBI taxonomy): Archaea > Methanobacteriati > Thermoplasmatota > Thermoplasmata > Methanomassiliicoccales > Methanomethylophilaceae > Candidatus Methanoprimaticola > Candidatus Methanoprimaticola sp. MG2. The sequence continues at coordinate 155,296 of NZ_JBEQWH010000003.1, read as the reverse complement.
TTTGTCTAATCTTATCTCCAATCGTAGGATCATCTGATGTATTCACCCATTCAGATGGGGGCAACTCATCAATCCCGGTGTCCAACGAAAGGTACAGTTTCATGAATCCTGAAGCATCTTTCGGTAGGACGAAGTCATTGGTTCCTGATGATGCTACGTCACCAAGGTTGTATTGGGATCCAATTCTGATGCTTGAATAGTCAACATCATCGTTAAACTCCACATGAATTCTGTATGTGCCATCGTTCAATGGCGTGGCTGTTACTAAATCGATATATTTAGAATAGTATTTGATCAGGATTCCACCCTCAATAAAATCCTCGGTGTGGTAATCCATTGGGACAATGGCAATCTTGGAGGGGAGGTATGGTGCTACGAATTTGAGCCCAGCTGGAACGTTAAGAATCTCGAGGTTGGGACAATCCACTCTATACACTTCAGTAACATTCTTCCCAAAGGTCAATAATTTGAGGTTGGCGTTCTCGATTGTTCCTACAGCGGTGACATCATCATGTATGACATATGCGTTGGAGGTAAGACCCATCGGATACCATATTAGTGTATGCATATCTTTCGAGAAAACTACGTTATCAATTACAGTCAGATCGGGGTTTGTACGATCAACTGATATGTTGTTTATAGAGGATCCGTACAATTGAATCTCACTAACACCGGATCCAAGGTTTAGGGTTGTCAATGTCGTGTTGTTACGATTGATGATTACTTGATGAACGCTGTCCGGTACGTCTAGAGTCTTATTGGCGATGACACCGACATTGATCGACTCAAGACTGTGACAGTCGGAGAAATCGAGAGTGATGTTAGGTACGCCATCAATTCCGAATGAGATGGCTTCTTCAGGCACAGACAGGTTTTTGAGATTATTGCATCCATTGAAGACGCCAGATGGCAGGGTCGATACATTGTTGGACAGATCGATGGATGTGAGGTTACGACACCCTTTAAAAGCATAGTTTTCGATGGTAGTAACACTGTCTGGAAGGGAGATCTCGGTTAGATGGTAGCAGTTTTCGAACGCGGATGCGCCTATAAACTCTAGTGAGTTGGGAAGGGTAATGGCGTCCATAGAACAGTTCTTAAATGCATTGTCGCCAATAGAGGTGATATTGCCTCTTATGATAACGGTATCGATATCGTATGAGACATTTCCTGGCATTGTATTTAGCCCTGGCCAATTCCCACCTTTATAGTCATACATAGGACCGTAGCCAGATATGTCCAGAGTGTTGGTTGAGGAGTCGTAAGTCCACTGAATGTTGTCGCCACAGTTTCCTGATGTCGGTTTATTAACAGCTTCCAAGTCCTCTGATGAGAACGAAATGAAAGCGACCGCAAAGACAGCGGTCATGGCAGCAAGAATTAGAACGATGCTTTTGCCGTTCATGATGTTGTAAGGGGGGGGGGAAAAGCTTTTCGTTGTAACGGATGCCATGATACATATGTTTGGTACCAGTAGTTAAGATGTCAGTACTTCGATCCTTTTCTGCAAGGATTTTTTCTATTGGGCTTTTTTCAGCATTATTGTTTGGAAGTCTTAATAACCAACCGAGAATCTATTATGAAATCGTCCATCCTGGATGATATGTAGTATGCAGAATCTATGGTGCCGTTTTGAAGAGGGATACCGCCTAACTCCTGATCCATGGAGATGTTCCGTGTCTCGAACATGATTCCACCGATATCGCACGTTCCATGGTCTTGCTGAGTGATTCGCATATGTGGTTTTTATTCAATTCGATATTTGTTTACATATTTGGAGATCTATGTTTGAATCCTATGTACTCAACTTTTGTGAGTTGATAAAATGGGGAATTTTCAACTTTTGTGAGTTTAATATCTAGATTTTTTCAACATTTGTGGGTTTACTGCGATACGGTTGTCATGTTAAGGGTGCTACGGGAATATAACATTGACATCATTTGTTAAAAAATCGTTATTGAAAAACATAAAAATTCCATATTGAAAAATATAAAATTTATATGCACCCAGTCCATTGTCTACAATATGAGGGGCGCATACATCCCGAGGATCATCGATGGACAGGTCGACAAGGCCATGCAGATGTACGGTGCTGCGCTGATAGAGGGTCCTAAATGGTGCGGGAAGACACGTACCGCAGAGGAGCACAGTCGGAGCGCTCTGTTTATAAAGGATGTTGCTGCGCAATCTTCGATCCGAATGGCTATAGAGACGGGCTCGTCATCGTTTCTGGTGGGTGATGACCCGCGCCTGATCGATGAATGGCAGACCGTTCCGGAGATATGGGATCTGGTGCGCCATGAGGTGGACCACGACTGGGACAGGAGATTCATATTGACCGGTTCGTCCGTTCCTCCGGAACTGTCGACCAACCATTCCGGGGCAGGAAGGTTCGCACACATACGCATGAGGACCATGAGCCTGTTCGAGTCCGGGGAGTCGGATGGGACCGTTTCTCTGGCAGGATTGTTCGAGGGGGACCGTGTGGACTCGCATACCGATGCAGATCTGGATGCTTATGTCCACGCCATCATCCGCGGGGGATGGCCGATGGCTGTCATGAGGGGGCATGCCACGGACCCTTGCTTCGCCCATGATTATCTGGACACAATAGTCGACATGGACATGCCACGCATGTTCCGGGGCGTGTTTTTCGAAGAGATGGACGATCTTGGTAACGTGAGACGGGAGACTGGACGTGACAGGGCCGTCCGGGCGGTCACACGCAGAGCCATGCAGTCCATATCTCGGAATCTGGCTACCGCGGCACCTGTCTCCACGATCCTGGACGATGTGAACGGACAGGGGCGCATAGTGTCCATGCCGACCTTCAGGAAGTATCTGGAATCCATGAGGGGCATGTTCATACTGGAAGGCCTGGAGGCTTGGAGTCCTCATGTGAGGTCCACATCCCGTCTGCATTCGAAACCGAAGTGGCATTTCACCGACCCATCGATCGCAGCGGCGTCCCTGGGCGTGGGAGAGGGAGGGCTGAAGACCGACCCGAGGGCATTGAGGCTGTTCTTTGAGTCCCTGTGTCTGAGGGACCTGAGGGTGTACATCCAGGGCCTCGGCGGAAACGTGTACTATCTCGGTACGCATTCCGGCTATGAGGTGGATCTCATCGTGGAGCTTTCCGACGGCAGATGGGGTGCCATGGAGGTGAAGCTCGGAAGTTCGGATCACGAGAGGGCAGCATCGAGCCTCCTGAGGTTGGACGATCTTGTGGATATGAAGAGGGCGGGAGACCCCGCATTCAGAGCGATCCTGACCGGCACCCAGTTCGGACACACCCGCAAGGACGGTGTACACGTGATCCCGCTGGGATGCCTTGGACCGTGAGTCATTCGTCGGGGCGTCTCTCCGTCCCGTCAGGATAGCGGATGAACCTTCCGGTCCCCAGGGGCTGTGCCTTGTCGATGACGTCCCATGGCCACTCGAGGAACTCGTTCCTGCGGATCTCGTCCAGACCTTCGCGGACATCCTTCAGGTCGCCCAGGACGACAGGTCCGAACGAGGCCATCTTCTGACCTATGGGCCTCCCTTCGAGCAGCCACATGACGGACGTCTCGTCACCGTTCTCTATGCTCAGTTCGCCCATGTCGGAGAACTTCATCCTGAGGTACGATTTCACAAGGACACTGTCGACCCTGGCATCCTTGCCGGTCACGAAGTACAGGTTCCTGTTCGCTCCGTCGGCGGCGGGATCCACCGTAATCGAGGCATCCGGTCCCAGTTCGATCCTCATGATCCTCACGCCGTTGGAGATCCTCGCATACGAGACCTCGTTCGGCGATTCCATGGACCGTCCCATGAATTCCCCGCAGAGGAGCTTGACCTCCCATCCGTCCCCTTCGATGACCGGCACATCCTTGCGCCAGACCGTGCTGACGGAGTTCCCTCTGTTCTTCATCTCCAGGGGGAGGTTGACCATGATCTGCGTGATGTCGTTGGGGTTCCTGTTCTCCTGGTCTGTCAGAGGGTACATCTCGCAGTGCTCGTACTTCGACGATGCGGACACCCATTGGACATCCCCGAACCCGAACCTCCCCTCGATCCTCTCGGTGTCGTAATGGTCCACGAACCCGAGCTAGGGAAGGGTCACCGTCTCATATCCCCAGTGGGCGTGCATCGGGAACCCGGGCACGACCTTTCCGTGGTACATCCTGTATCCCACGCGTTTCTCGTAGTCGCGGCCGAGGTTCCTCCCGGTGATCTCCGGGAGAGGAGGCGCCTGCTGCCTGTTGCCCTTGGGATAGTCGTCCTCATGATGGGATGCGAAGAAGAAAGGGTCCTCGGTGTCCCAGTGGAGTCCCAGTCCTGATGTCTTGAACGGCTTCGGGGAGAACAGTGCCATGTCGTGCCGATATCCCTTCTGACTATTAACGGCTCCGCGGACCGGTTCGTTCCGATCCATCGGATGTATATCGTCCGTGACGGTGATCCGGACCGGTCCGAGCATCCGACCGATGTTTTTCCGGACGATGATGTTCGTATGCAGTCATACGCGTGTCAGGAACGGTCACATTCGATTGGTTCTCGATTGGTTCTCAATCGGTTCCGAACTAGTTCCGAACCAATCGAGAACTGTTTTATACCGTGTCATCAATCCGTTATAGACGGTTATGAACATAGGCTCCGAGAATGAAACCACTGAATTCAAAACAGGATTGGCCCAATTGGACAAGGGGCTTATCGCTCTGACTGCGATGCTGAACAGACATGGCAGGGGGACCGTCTATTTCGGTGTAGCAGACGATGGGACCATCGTCGGTATCGAATCCGGAAAAGATACGATGGAACGTATCAGAAGACGGATAAGCGATTACATAGAACCCAAGATAATAGCCGACATCGCAGAACTTAAGACGGATGACGGGAAGACATACATCTCCGTGTCTGCCATCAACCATTCTGGAGTCTTCAGTTTTGACGGCAGATATTACATCAGGAACGTATCATCGAACGAACGCGTACCTGTGGACGTGCTGTTCCGCATATACCAATCCCGCGGATTCGATGCGATGAGGGAACAACCATCGCCCATACAGGATCTGAGTTTTTCGCGTATCAATGTGATAATGACCGAATATGCCGTCCATTGGAGAAACGATGATTCCTTCTATCAAAGCCATGGGATGCTCACATCGGATGGACTGTTCAACCTGGTTGCCTATCTGATGTCGGATCAGAACAACTACGTCGTTCAGATGATACGGTACAACGGAAGAGACAAGACTGAGATGTCCGACAGGACCGATCTGGGCCATAGATGTCTGATCGATTCATTGAGGGATATGATAAGCAAGGTCGGACTCCTCATGGAGACCAAGGTCGACACCACGGTCAGACCGAGGAAGCAGATCCCTCTCTTCGACATGGAATCGTTCACCGAATCATGGATCAACGCCTGTGTCCATAACAATTGGCTGATGGACACGGCACCTTCTGTGTTCATCTTCGATGATCGTCTGGAGATCCAATCGTATGGGTCCATACCTGTCGACATGACCCTTGAACAGTTCTTCACAGGGCACAGTCACCCGGTAAACAAGACACTATTCGACCTCATGGCCCTTCTGGATCTGACCGAACAAAGCGGACATGGCGTACCGACAGTGGTGGACGCATATGGGAGGGATGCATTCGAGATCTACTCTGACATGATAGTCGTCAGGATACCTTTCGCCTTCGAACCTGGCTTCGTGACATCCAGAAAATCGACCGAGAGGAACTCCAGCGATCTGACAGAGAGGCAAAGGCGGGTCCTCGAAGAATTGCTGAATGACGATTCCTGCAAGTTGTCTGACATTGCCGAAAGGACGGGCATCGGCATATCCACCGTGAAGAAGGAAGTCGCTGTCTTGAAGGAAAAGAACCTCATCCGGAACGATGGAACCACCCGCAATGCACGTTGGGTCGTCCCATGAGATCGTCTGAATGGTTCTCAATTGGTTCGGAACTAGTTCGGAACCAATTGAGAACCAGTCCGTACCCCAATCTCATGACCTCGTGTCTGCATTAGTTCTCTAGATATACGAGCAGCCCATCCCCTGGACAATGACCGATGGGACCCGTCTCAACAAGTTCATCAGCGAGGCCGGAGTGGCCTCCCGCCGTGCAGCGGACAGGATGGTGGAGGAGGGCAGGGTCTCGATAAACGGACGCGTCGCAGTGGTCGGCGACAAGGTCTCCGACGGCGATGTGGTCTGTGTGGATGGGAAGAGGGTCGAGAAGGCCGGGGTCGATGTGATCATAGCTCTGAACAAGCCTCGTGGGATCACGTGCACCTCCAGTCCCGAGGACCCCGATAACGTGATCTCGTTCATCGGGTATCCCGAGAGGATATACTCGATCGGCCGTCTGGACAAGGATTCGGAGGGGCTGCTCCTCCTCACCAACAATGGGGAGCTCGCCAACGCCATAATGCGTTCCAGGGGGGAGCATGAGAAGGAGTATCTCGTCACCGTGGACCATGACATCACCGAGAAGTTCGTCAGGAGGATGTCCGAGGGCGTCGAGATCCTCGGTCGCAGGACCAAGAGGTGCGTCGTGGAGCGCATATCGGACAGGCAGTTCCGCATAGTCCTGAGACAGGGTCTCAACAGGCAGATCCGCAGGATGTGCGGGACCCTGGGATACACCGTCGAGAAGCTGGTCCGTGTGAGGATAATGAACGTGGAGCTCGGGAGCCTTCCGGTCGGAAGCATCCGCGATCTCACGGAGGAGGAGAGGGAGGAGCTATGCAGGCAGGCACTGGGGACATCGAGATAAGGCAGGTCATCGGATCGGACGTTCAGAAGCTGACCGTCATCGGTATGCTCCAGCTCGGGGTCGATTACATCTCCGACGACGATTTCACCGAGGCGATGGAGGACCCGGATCAGTTCTGCCTGGTGGCCACGATAAACGGTGAACCGTCCGGATTCGCCATCTGCAGGGAGTTCGGTCCCGAGGGGGAGAGGGACGAGTTGGCGCTGCCCGAGTCCCCGGAGAGGGACTGGGTCCTCTCGTCCAGGAGGATAGGTCTGATAGATTCCGTGGCGATCTCCCCGGATGCGGGAGGGCGCGGCATCGGAAGGATGCTCTGCAACGAGTGTCTGGAGACGTTCAGGAGGGACGGATGCGACTCGGCCGTATCCATGGCATGGGTCCATTTCGACGGCGTCGAACCGATAAGGAAGGCCCTGAGCTCGGCCGGATTCGAGAGGACCCCGTTGCAGATCCGCGGGTACTGGAACCAGTGGGTCACTTCGGAGGGCGGGCACAGGTGTCCGTACTGCGGGGCCCCGTGCGATTGCTTCGGCGCCATGTGGCGCAAGAGGCTATGATCCGGGGGCGGACGCATCAGAACTGGGCGTTCAGTCTGTCGATGCTGTCGAAATCGAATTCCGGACCATGATGTGTGTCCATCGAGTCGATGAACGCTGCCGCGAAGAGAGGCATATGGACCACGCCCTTGTCATCCGTGAAGATGTCCCTCGTCTCGTACATCAGACCATCGATATCGTACCTGTCCATGACCTTGTTGAGGGATCTGCAGCTCCTGTTCTTTCCCGATTTCACTTCCACCGCGGTCAGTCTTCCATTGACGATCAGAAGGAAATCGATCTCCATGCGATCGGTCGCATTAGACTCCGGGTCTCTGTCCCTGCTGAAGTACAGCAGTTTCCTGCCCTGTGCGGATATCATCTGTGCGACGACGTTCTCCGTCAATGCTCCGCGGTTGACGTCCAGGTTCCCGTTGAGGATCTCCACTCTCACAGACGGCTCGTACGATGAGGTGAGGAGTCCTGTGTCCACCATGTAGATCTTGAAATGATCGGTCATCCTCCTCTCTTCGAGTGGCATCCTGGGTTCGGTGACGTTGTAGCATTGCCGGATGATCGCCGCGTCCTTCAGCCAGTTCAGGGAGTACGCATAGTAGTTGGATCCGAATTTGGAATCGTTTCCATTGGTACCGTTGCGTGCTATGAGGCTGTATTGGAACTTCTTGTTCTCTCTGGACAATTGGACGCTTATGGAATCGAGACAGGATGACACATTGTTCTTCTGGGATCCCTTCGCATGATGTATGACATCGTTCTTGTAATCCTCGAAGATGTCTGCGTGTATCTCGGAGACTTTGCGTATCGTCCTGTTGTTGACGAACGACTTCACCGCTTCCGGCATACCTCCGATCACGGTGTACCATCTGAAGTACTCGGACAGGGTATTGAGAAGTGAATCACCTAAGGGACTGCGGTTCCTGATACACCCCTTCACATGATCTATGACCTCCTGTTTGATGTTGAGCGCCCATAGGAACTCCTCGAAATCCATCGGTTCCATCCTTATCCGGTGTTCATAGCCGACAGGGTATGATGGGACCTCGCTGTCTCTCAGCCCTAGCAGGGATCCGGAGGCTATCACATCGTACCGTCCGTCAATGGCGAAGAATTTGAGTGAGGTCCTGGCCTCGGGACAGTTCTGGATCTCGTCAAGGAATATCAACGTCTTTTTCGGAACCAGGTTCACATTCGGGTACATCGCAGACAGTTTCAGCATTATGGAGTCCACATCCAGCCTGTCAGAGAATGCCTGGCACGCGTCGGGGTTCTGATCGAAGTTCACTGTGAGGTGATACTCGTAGTTGGATCTTGCGAACTCCTCTACAATGAATGTCTTCCCGATCTGTCTGGCTCCAGATACTATCAGGCACTTCTTGTCGTTGGATTCTCTCCATTCTCTCAGGACCTCTTCGACTTTGCGCCTCATCGTTTTATACAGGATCATCTCAGTAGAAATAGTTAACGAAATACCACTTTATTTTTGTAGAATTTTAAATAATTCTCACTTATTTATGATGAATTTTTAACGAAATATCACTTTGTTTTTCAAATATTTTAACGAAATACCACTTGCATTATAGCAATAAATCCCTCGGGCGATATCCCGAGGGAGGTTCCGGGGATCACCCGGTGTGCTTCAACAGCCAATCTCCTATGTCCCTGTAGACCTCGGCACGGTTCGTCTCGTTGATGATCTCGTGCCTCCCTCCCTCGTAGAGCTTCATGTCCGGGTGGAGACCGGTCTTCTCGAGACCCTCCTTGGCCTTCCTCACACCCTTCCCGAACTCCCCTATGGGGTCATCGGCTCCGGACAGGAGGATTACGGGCAGGCCTTTGGGTATTCCGTCGAAGTCGTCGCCGCGTATGTCCTTCTGGATCAGGGTGAACAGGTCCCTGAACCCGGATACGGTGAACTTGAAGCTGCAGTAGGGGTCGGCGTTGTACGCCTTGACGATCTCCGGGTCCCTGGAGATCCAGCGGTTCGGAAGGTCCGGTTCCGAGAACTTCCTGTCATGTCCCTCGAGGACGGTCTTGTTCAGGAACGGGCTGATGTACTCGGGCCCCTTCATCTTCACGAGCATGGATGCTATGAGCTTCCCGAATGCCACGGACATCCCGGACTGATTGCCCGTCCCGACGATGAGGGCCCCGTCGATCATGCCTCCGTAGCGGGTGATGTACCTTCTCAGGATGAACGACCCCATGCTGTGCCCGAGGAGGAAGTGCGGTATGTCAGGGAACATCCTCGCGATCTCCTGGGTCACGAGGTACAGGTCCTCCACCATGTGCTCGTCCCCGTCGGACGGCGCTATCAGACCCAGGCTGTCCGGGGATGTGTCCCCGTGACCCAGGTGGTCATGTCCGATCACCGCGATCCCGAGGGTGTTGAGGTATTCCGCGAACTCGGCGTAGCGGGTTATGTGCTCGATCATCCCATGGGATATCTGGAGCGTCGCCACAGGTCTGTCGACCGGCCATTCCACACAGTGCAGGTCGCTCCCTTCCAGGGAAGAGGGTATCGTGAACTCCTTCATCATGCATGGAGGATTCCGTATTGGACATATTTCGTTTGGGTTCCTCGTTTCGTCGGGTCACGGACCTGCGTGTTACTTTCATCTCTGAAAATATTAATAACACTCAGACCTATTATCGTAACATGCGCAGGATCGCAGTCTATGGGAAGGGCGGAATAGGGAAATCGACGACCGTCGGCAATGTATCGGCGGCGTTGGCCGCCTCCGGACTGAAGGTCATGCAGATAGGATGCGACCCCAAGGCGGACTCGACCCGTGCCGTGGCCGGACGCAGGATACCCACGGTACTGGAGACCATGAGGGACAATCCCGACCCGGAGCTGTCCGACCTCGTGTACGAGGGCGACAACGGGGTCCTCTGCGTGGAGTGCGGCGGTCCCCGTCCGGGGGTCGGATGCGCAGGACGCGGGATAATAGCCGCCTTCGAGCAGCTGGAGGAGCTCGACGCCGTCGCCCATTACAGGCCGGACGTGATACTCTACGACGTTCTCGGCGATGTCGTCTGCGGAGGGTTCGCCATGCCCATAAGGAACGGGTATGCCCGCGACGTCTTCGTCGTGACATCGGGGGAGATGATGTCCCTCTATGCGGCCAGCAATATCGCCGGCGCCGTGTCCGACATGCGCAACGACGGATATGCCAGGCTGGGCGGGCTGATCCAGAACTCCCGCGGTGTGAAGGACGAGGACTCCCTGGTGGACAGGGCGGCCTCGGAGATGGGGACGGACGTCGTCATACGCATACCCCGCGACCCGGCGGTCCAGAGGTGCGAGGAGATGGGAACGACCGTCATCAACGGGGAGCCGGGATCCGCCATGGCGGACTGCTACAGGGAGCTGGCCAGGCGTCTTGTCGACCGTTCCGAGGACGTCGACGGCGGAATGAGGCTGGAGTGATTCATTATGAAGACAGGTATTCTAATCGGTGGACACGGCTCGACCATGTCATTCAACAAAGGCGTCCTCGACGTACAGGCGGACAGGCTCAGGGAGAGGGGCTACGACAACGTCTACGTGGGGTTCAACGAGACCTCATTCCCATCGATCCGCGAGGCCGCGGAGGAGATGGTGGCCGACGGATACGATGACATCATCCTCTTGCCGTTCTTCGTCGCATCGGGCCTTCACGTCACCCGCGACATACCGATGAAGCACTTCTCGCTTCCGAGGAACGCGGTCGACGGCGATTCGGAGATCTCCGGAACGAACGTCAGGGTCCATATAGAGCAGCCCTTCGGGGACGAACCGCTCCTGGCGGAGATCCTCGCGGAGAGGGTGGAGGAGCTCATGACCCCTGGGAAGGACACACGCGTGATAATCATGGGGCACGGGTCCAGGCTCTCGTACAACAGGGACGTGGTCCACCTCAACGCCAGGCGCCTCGAGGAGATGGGCTATGGGAAGGTGTACGTGGGGTTCAACGAGTTCGACGATCCGAAGATCGAGGACGTCATACCGCAGATGATCGACGACGGGGCGGAGGAGATTATCGCCCTCCCGCTGTTCATCTCACTGGGGAAGCACCTGACGATGGACGTCCCCGCCAAGCTCGGGATAGAGAACTTCTCCGACGGCGGCATCGTGACCCGCAACGGTCGCAGATGCGAGGTGAAGTACGCGGTGCCCATCGGGGCGGATCCGAGACTGTGCGACGTCCTCGTGGAGAAGCTCCGGAGGCTCGGACAATGAGGGTCCTCGTCCTGGACATGACCCATGGCGGGGACCTGATCGCGAAGAGGTTCTCGGCGGAAGGGGACGATGTCACCTGCGTGGACGTCTATCGCAACTGTCCCGCGGACAGGAGGCAGGACCTCGCAGACCTCGACATCGGGGTGGCGGAATCGACGCCTGTCGGGAGATACGACCTCGCGGTCATGCCCGCGCACTGCCCCCGTTCCTTCATCGGGGACGCGGAGGTCTCCGAGGTGATCACGTTCAGCCAGGCTGTAAACCGTTTCATCGAGGACACCAGGTTCAGGATAGAGGTGACCGGGGTCAAGGGGAAGACCAGCGTCTGCTACCTGGTATCGAAGATCCTGCACGATGCGGGCAGGAGCGTCCTCCTCCATTCCTCGAGGGGAGAGGGCCCCTGGACTGACGAGGGGCACAGGATCGACCGCAAGGTGAGCATCGCTCCACCTTATCTGATGACGCTTCCCGCAGGCAGGTTCGATGTCATCGTCTCGGAGGTGTCCTTGGGAGGGTCCGGCAAGGCGGACATCGCGATGGTCACCAATCTGGCCGAGGACTACGGGATCGCGAAGAACACACTCAAGGCGTCCGATGCGAAGAAGGACATATTCACGGACGGGATCAACATCGTCCCGGAGGACGAGCTGGAGTTCTGGATCCCCAAGTGCCTCTACGTCAAGGGCTACAGGCGGAGGGTGCGCGCCCTGTCCGAGCCCAGGCTCGGCGAGGGCCTGAGGGTCTCCGTCGATTACGACGGGGTGAGCGAGATCGTCCTCGATGGCTCCTACGTGTCCACGGAGTACCTGCAGGCGATGGATGCGGTGCTGGAGATCTGCTCGTTCATGGACATCCCGCGCGACATCGTCCTGAGGTCCCTGGAGACGTTCAGAGGGGTTCCCGGCAGGGGAGAGATCCTGAACGAGAACGGGATGACGGTCGTCCGCGAGAGGAACCCGGGGATATCGCACCTGTCGGTCGCGAGGACGATGCAGTGCCTCCATGACATGCACGCACTGGACGGGGCACTGGTGCTCCTGGACCCGGTGAGCAGGAAGGTCTGCGACAAGATGGATGCGGACGAGATAACCAGGGTCGTGAACGGATACGGGGTCCCCATCATGATAACCGAGGGCAACGGCGAGCGTCCCGGGATCCCTTCCGACACGAAGCTGCTCATAGAGCTGATCAAGGAGGGCTACCAGTGAGGTCGGTCATACATCCCCGCCCCAGTCCCATAGTGGCGGCGATGTACACCCTGCGCGACATGGACGTCGACGTGATCGTGGTCCACGGGCCGTCGGGGTGCAGCTTCATGGCCTCCCGTCCTCTGGAGAACGCCGATGTGCGCGTGGTGACCACGAGCATGAGGGACAACGACCTCATATTCGGTGCATCGGAGCCCCTTATCAATACCCTGAAGCAGGTGGAGGAGCGTTTCCATCCCGAGACCGTCGCCGTGATAGGCACCTGTGCCAGCATGATCATAGGCGAGGACATGGCAAGCGCCATACGCAAGGCCAAGGTGGACGCGAACGTGTTCCCCGTCGACGTCCACGCATGCATGGGCGACAACACCCGCGGGGCCATCAAGGCGCTGGAGGCGGGACGCGACGCAGGCATCATCGATTCCGACGAATGCTCCCGCCAGATCTCGCTGATGAAGGCGGCCACACGTCTGGAGAAGGATGCCGGGATGGCATCCAAGGACTACATCAAGCCCGCCTCCAGTCCCACCAAGCTGCATGTGTGCAAACGCATAGTCGAGGTCCTCTCCGAAGGGGGGAGGGTGGCCGTGGTGATGGATGCGAAGAAGGAGCTGGCATATCGTTTCGCGGACATGTTCGAGGCGGTGGACCGCGCATCCAGGAAGCTCGGAGGGGAGACCCTGTTCGTGGCCAATCTCGATGCGGGGAAGGGTCTGCCGAGGATCAGGGGATATTGCAGGGACATACTGGCGGATTTGGAGTCCAAGGGCGTCGGGATCGACAGGATCGTCGGGGGACTGGACGAGTATTCCGTCGTCGGTGAGCAGATGCGTTCCGCTGTGGATGAGTTCTCCCCGGACCTGACCATAATCCTGGGGATATGCCACGCGGTTCCGGGCATGGGGGCGGATGATATCCTCATCACCGACCAGCCCAGGCAGCTGGCCAACTATCTGAACACGGGATGCCAGTGGGCCGTCGGGGAGATAGCGTCCCATTCGATGGTCATGGGCGCCCATTCCATAGTGCCGTTGGAGACGGCCGACACCCTGAGGGAGCTGCTTTGAAGGGGGTAGTCCTGGCAGGGACCGGCAGCGGCGTCGGCAAGACCTCCGTGACGACGGGTCTGATGTCCCGTCTGTCGAAGACCATGAAGGTCCAGGCGTTCAAGGCCGGACCGGATTTCATAGACCCGATGTACCATTCGGCGGCCACCGGCAGGCAGTCCAGGAACCTGGATTCCTTCCTGATGACGGACGATGTCATCCGCAACGTGGCGGGATACGCGTCGAGGGATGCGGACATCTGCGTGGTCGAAGGCGTCCGCGGTCTCTTCGAGGGATTCTCCGGGAGCGACGACCTCGGGTCCACGGCCTACGTCGCGAAGCTGCTTGGGTTCCCGGTGGTCCTGATCGTCGATGCCCGCTCCCTGACGAGGAGCGCCTGCGCCATCGTGAACGGCTTCCGTTCCTTCGATCCCGATGTGCGCATCGCCGGCGTGATATTGAACAACGTGTCGGGGGAGCAGCACATGGGGAAGCTGCGCACAGCCTTCGAGGCATACTGTCCCGGTGTGGACGTGGTAGGCATGATCCCGAAGAGTCCGGGGAAGGCCCTCGAGCAGAGATATCTGGGGTTGAAGACCCTTAGGACCTTCGCCGAGAGGGAGATCACCCCGCTCCAGGAGCTGACGGAGCCGATAGACCTGGACGCTGTCCTGGATGTCGCGGAGTCCGCTTCGGCGGACCTGCCCACGTCATCGCCGTATGTGGAGAGGGATTCCGGACTGAAGGCCGCCGTTCCCATGGACGATGCGTACTGCTTCTACTACAGGGAGAACATCGAGTGCCTGGAGGCGTCCGGGTTCGAGGTCACAACATTCCGTCCGGTCGACGGCGACCCGCTGCCAGATGCCGACATGTACTATCTGGGCGGTGGGTACCCGGAGCTCTACGCGCGCGAGCTGTCGGAGAACAGGGATTTCCTGGAGGGGCTGAAGGCCGAATCCGACAACGGGAAGGTCGTGATAGGCGAATGCGGGGGTCTGATGACCATGTGCTCGTCCATAACGGACAAGGACGGGGTCAGGTTCGGCATGTCCGGCATATTCGAGGCCGATGCCAGGATGACGGGGGTCCGCCACGGTCCGACATACGTCATGGCGGATGCCACCTCGGACAACCCCGTCTTCAAGGGAAGCGTGCGCGGGCACGAGTACCATTACTCGGACGTGTATCCCTCGTCGGATCCCGTCTACGGGTTCGATGTCAGAAGGGGCCTGGGGATCTCCGGGAGGATGGACGGGCTGGTCAGGAAGAACTCGATCGGGTCCTACATGCACCAGCATGCCCTGTCCGAGAGGGATTGGATCGGTCCTGCGATCGAGCGGATAAACCGGTCGCCCTGACGGCATCCGATGTCCGGTATGCGATTGATGTGCACATCAATGTGAGTAAGAATGTGCATATCAATGTGCATAAGTATATGAGTAAGAATGTGCATAAGAATTTGATGTGCAATGGGAATGGACATTCTGCCCATAAGTATCGATAGGCTCCTGAGCGGAAGGATCGTGGAGAACAGTCGTATCGAATACAAGAGGGGCTGGAATCCTCTGAAGATCCTTCATACGGTGTGTGCATTCGCCAACGATTATGACAACATCGGCGGAGGGTACATAATCATCGGTATAGAGGAACTGGACGGTGTCCCAGTCTCGTTTCCAGGCGTGACGTCCGAGGAAATAGCCATCATCGATAGGGAACTGATGAGGTTGTGTAACCTGATATCTCCGAGATACGTCCCTCTCGCATCTCAGGAGACGTATCGCGGTGCGCAGATCTATGTCATATGGGTTCCTGCGGGCAATGAACGTCCGTATAAGTGCCCCATCTCACTTGGGAAGGGTTCGACGGAAGGTGCGTACTTCATTCGGAGGCTGTCCAACACCGTCAGGGTGAATCAGGATGAGGAGATTTCACTCATCAAACGCACGAGCAGGACACCGTTTGACAACCAGATCAACATCAATGCGAGGATCGGGGATATACAAGGATATCTGGTGGAGTCATATCTTGCAGATATAGGCAGCAAGATGGAGCTGACCTCCTATGATTATCTGGACGTGTACCGCTCGATACGCATCGTGAGAGGCCCTCCGGAATTCGTGAAGCCGGTCAATGTGGGACTTCTGTTCTTCTCCAAGGATCCGGAAAAGTTCTTCCCAGGAGCTCATTCGGAGCTGACCCGTATGGAGAACGATGCCGGTGACCTCATGGATGACATCCGCTACATCGGTCCGTTGAACGTTCAGATCTCACGTGTGATCGAATATTTCCAGAGCAAGGTGCTCAGTCACAGGATACGCAAGGTCTCGGACCGTGCGGAGTCAGAGCATTACTTCAACTATCCTTTGGAGGCGATCGAGGAGATCGTGGTCAACGCATTCTATCACAAGGACTATGAGATAGATCAGCCCGTCAAGATCCGCATCCATTCTGACAGGATCGAGGTGTTCAACTGTCCCGGGCCGGACCCGAGCATCTCGAACGCCGATATCGCCGCATACAGATTCAGGCGTGAGATGTATCTCAACAGCAGGATAGGGGATTTCCTGAAGGAGATGGGACTCGCCGAGTCCAGGAACACAGGCATACCGCGCGCCATCGCCGCACTGAAGGCGAATGGTTCCGACCTTCCGATCTTCGAGACCGATGACAAGCGTTCGTTCATGAGGGTGACCATACCGATACACAGGGACTTCCTGGATTCTCCGGCCGATTCCCATGTGGAGGTAAGATACAGGACCCCGGATGAGATCAAGGAGATGATCCTGGAGGATCTGAGACGCAATGGCTGTTCATCCTCGGCGATAGTGTCCCAGCGCATAGGCTATTCCAGTGTGAACAACACGTTCCGTCGTTGCGTGAGGGAACTGATGGACGAAGGCCTTCTGGAATACCTCTATCCGGATCGGCCGAGGGACAGACGTCAGAGGATATGCCTGTCACGGAAACATTGACCCGATGTGTGCACTTGCCGGGAGTGCCGTCAAATACGGTCATGACGATGGACGTCCCATGGGAACCCTGGACTTCTACGATTCAGATCCGGAACGGTACGTCGATAGGACCTTCGGTGCCGACATGTCGGAGTCCATGGGCAGGTTCGTCAGGCATCTGAGGGAAGGCTCCAGGATCCTGGACCTCGGGAGCGGGTCGTGCAGGGACACGTTGGCCTTCAGGGACATGGGCTTCGACGCGGTGCCGGCGGACGCGTCCGAAGGGATGCGTCGCGTGGCCAGGGAGCGTCTCGGGGTGGACGTGCTGCCGGTGGAGTTCTCGTCGATGGATCTGGAGGGATTCGATGCCGTATGGGCCAATGCATCCCTCCTCCACGTGCCGTCCGCGGAGCTCCCGGACGTGTTCTCCCGCGTGAGGTCCGCCTTGAGCGATGGAGGGGTGTTCTACTGTTCCTTCAAACATGGCGGTTTCGAGGGTGAGCGTGACGGCAGACACTACACGGACATGGTGCCCGATGTGCTGGAAGGCCTTCTACGTGACAGCGGTTTCGTCCCGATCGAATTGTGGGTGTCGGAGGGGAGCGGCTTCACATGGACCAACGCGGTCTCGAAGGTGGATGGTCACCGTCGGGCATCCCATAGCGATGTCTGATATTTTCCGGACCCGCCGCAGGGATGCGGCAGGTCCGTGATGCGGAAACCATCACACCTTGCGGGTCTTCAGGAGCCAGTAGTCCAGGGAATAGAACGCGATCCCCCAGAGGAGCAGGCCCAGCATGCATATCCAGGGGAAGTCCAGGAAATCCGGGAGGGCGGCCGCTCTGATGATCTCGCTCGAGTACGTCAGGGGGAAGCAGTACAGCAGGCCCTGGAACACGGGGTTCAGGGCGGAGACAGAGAAGAACGTGCCGCACAGGAACGTCATCGGCAGTATGATCAGGCTGTTGAACGTCGCCATGCTCTGATGGGACTTCGCTATCAGCGCGGCAGCCATCCCGAGGAACGAGAACACTATGCAGGATATGACCGTGCAGGCGATGAAGAGCGGGGTCAGCCGGAGCTCCATCCCGCCTATCCCGGCCGCTCCGAGCGCGAGCCCGAGCGCATAGAGGACGAAGCATCCTATGAGTCCGCGGATCAGTCCGAGCATGCATTTCCCGAGTATGATGGCATGCAGGCTCAGGGGGCACATCATCATCTCGTCGAAGCTCTTGTAATAGAGTCTCTGGACGTTCATCCTGGTGGATGTCGACGAGAACGACGAGTTCAGCGACGAGAGGGCGACTATTCCCGGGATCACGAACGACACGTACGACACCCCGATGTCGGTGACCCCGGTCCTGAGACCGAACCCGAAGGCGATCAGGTAGAGTATGGGGCTCATGATGCTCATGATGAGGATGTTCCAGAAGTTGTGCCTCATGAACTTGAGGTCGCCCCATGCGACGTAGTACGCTTGAAGGAGGACGTTGGTCATCTGTGGCCCTCCACGGATTTGCCGGTGAGCTCCACGAACACGTCCTCGAGATTGGTCTTCCTGATGGTCACCTCGACGTCCCCTTCTATGGACGACGCGAACGCGTTAGCCTCGTCCCTGCTGCGGAAGTACCTGTACTCGGTCCTCTCGCCGCCCATGTACTCCACGGCGACGGAGCCCACGCTTAGGCACAGGTTCTCAGGGGTGTCCAGGGCTATGATCCTCCCGTGGTCTATTATCCCGACCCTGTCGCAGAGGGCCTCCGCCTCCTCGATGTAGTGCGTGGTCAGGACGATCGTGGTGCCGTTGGAGTTGAGCCTCCTGACGACGTCCCACAGGAGCCTGCGGGCGTTGATGTCGAGTCCGGACGTGGGCTCGTCGAGAAAGAGTATCCTGGGGTCGTGGAGCATCGCGCACACGATGGCGGCCCTCTTCTTCCATCCGCCCGAGAGGGATTCCACCGGTCTGTCCAGGTATTCCTCGAGACCGAAGAAGTCCGAGAGCTCGGATATCTTCGCTTCCCTCTCCCTCTTTTTCATCATGTGGTACATGGCATGGGAGACCATGTTCTCGCGGATGGTCAGGTCCTTGTCCAGGGACACCTGCTGCTGGATGACGCCCATGTTCTCCTTCGCCCTTATGGGGTCCTGCCTGAGGTCGTGTCCTCCGACGGTTATGGTCCCGGAATCGAAGTCCGTCAGCGTGGCTATGCACCTGACGGTCGTGGTCTTCCCAGCACCGTTCGGTCCGAGGAACCCGAACACCTCGCCCTCATGTATCGTGAGGTCCAGATGGTCCACTGCCAGTTTGTCGCCGAACTTCTTGACAAGATTGTCGATCACGATTATATCGTCCATGATTTGAACCCCGGAACTTCATTTAATTGGATGATGCATCCTACTTATTTTATTGATTTTGGTGGCCGCATCTAGTCAGGCATAAATAGTAGTTGATGCATTAATTGGATTATACATCCAGGTGTGTCATATGGACATCAGAATCGACAACATCGGCTTCTCTTATTCCAGCGTCCCTGTCCTGAACAATGTGTCTCTGGATATCGATGGGCCGGGATTCATATCCATCCTGGGTCCGAACGGTGTTGGGAAGTCGACGCTGATCCACTGCATCAACAAGATCCTGCAACCGACGTCCGGTGCTGTCTTCATCGATGGGAAGGACGTTTCGGGAATCACGATCAAGGAACTGTCCAAGGAGATGGGATACGTCCCTTACTCCGCCAGCGATTCCTTTCCTCTTTCGGTCGTTGATACGGTGATAATGGGGAGACATCCGCACTCCAAATGGAAGTCCCTCGATAACGACCTGGATGTCGTGTACGACACTCTGAAGCTATTGGGGATAACCCATCTGGCTATGAGGCCTTTCAACGAGCTGTCCGCAGGGCAGCATCAGAAGGTGATGCTCGCCAGAGGGCTCGTCCAGGAGCCTCGGATACTGCTGCTAGATGAGCCCACATCCAATCTGGATGTGCGTCATCAGCTCGATGTGACGAAACTTCTGAAGAGGCTCTCGGTAGAGAAGAACATATTGATCGTCATGATCAGTCACGACATCAATATTGCTGCAAAGTATTCCGATAAGATCATTCTGATGTTTCAGGGAAGCGTCTATGACGTGGGAACGCCGGAAGAGGTGATCACAGAGGAGAATCTCCGTACTGTCTACGGTGTGGTATCGAAGGTGATTTCGGATGGGGACAGGCCTCATGTGATACTCAGCGATGCCCTGCCGATGGACGAGAGGGAGAATCCGTCCGCGGTCATGGCCTTGTCTGGAAGACACTCGACCAAAATGGGGAAACAGGACAGCCTGGGTGAGACTGTCTGATCTTTTGATTATGGATTCAGAAGTCGGTTTATCTAAAAATATAATTGGATTATACATCCAAAGTCTTAGAATTGAATACAAAAAGTGATATGATGAACAGGAACACGACGATCATCGCAGCTATCATAGTGGCCGCAATCGTGGTTGTCGCTGGTGTTGTCTTCGTTACCAACAATGGAGATTCTAATAGCAGTTCTGATGCGGCAACAGCGTCACAGCTTCAAATTAGAGGTAACGTCAATGATGACTATACCATCGACAATAAAGATATGGACATTTTTATGAAAATAATGGATGGCAGTGAGAAGCTGTCCGACTACCCGCTTGCTGATGTGAATGCTGATGGCAAGGTGGATGATACCGATAAGAAACTCCTTCAGGACCTCATCGACAGAAAGACTGGTACCACGGTTTATGTCCTCTGTCTCGACAGGCAGGGCAACAACACCACTGTTCCTGTGACATATCCGATCAGGGATGTGGTGACCTACGCTACCAACATGCAGATGCCTACCCTCTATGCGAATGGTGGACAGTACATAGCGGGATATTTCGCAAGCAGCTACGATGTTGCTGAGAAGTCCCTGTCCAACGCGACCCATCTGGGCGGAACCCAGAGGCAGATCAGTGATGCCGCATGGAAGAATTTCACGGAGCTCGATGCGAAACTTTCCAATGGTGTCGGGGCATTGCTTGTCGATTACAGCGGAGTCGAGCAGATAACCGATTCGCGTGCAAACGACCTCGAGGCTGCGAACATCCCAATGATCGTGTATGCATCTGCGGATGCAAAGGCTGAGATCGTAACTGTGCTTACATTGGGATTCCTCTTCGGGGAGGAATGCGAGAAGGTCGGAGCAGATTATTTCCAGATGAGCTGGGATGTGATCGATGCCATTGATGCAAAACTTGGATCACTCAGCGACAGCGAGAGGGTCAGTTACATCTGTTGCACCATGTTCATCTACATCTGCGAGAACGATTCCTCATTCAATTCCAGTGCAGCTACCGCTGGCGGGATCCCATACTACAAAATCAATTCCGAGTTCAGGGAGAAGTACAAGGGCGACAGTTCCACCAAGATGGCGAGCACCGAGGCCCTGTCCAATTACAAGGATGTCGGGTCCATCATCAACAACCGTTCCATGGACTGGGGGCTCACCGCCGAAGGCATCAAGGAACTGATCGTGGAGACCTGGACGCATGACAACAAAGGGATTTCGTCCACGGAATATTTCAAAGGATTCGAAGAGAAGCTCGTGTACATCAACAATCTGCTTCCCGGAGCCGTCAAGGTCGCGTACATGGCACACGCGATGTACGGTGATGACTTCTCGAGGGAATGGGCGGACAGCGTCCTCGAGGATTTCATCGACATAGGGTCGAAGCCCTTCGAGGGCCAGTCCCTGGATTCGATCCTCGCATACATCGACTACGACACATACAAAGTGGCCACGATCTGAACCAAACAGGGGCCTCGCCCCTTTCCTTCTCATTTAAGATTCTGGGCTGAGACGGATGGACCTGACGAAGGAGCAGATGAAGGAAGGATATCGCCTGGCGCTTTTCAGGAAGATGGTGTTCCTGGCGATATGTGTTATAGGGATCGTCCTCTTCGTCGGGATCCTCTCCATATCCAACTACGAGGGTATCGGTCTGAGGGAGACGTACGAGATCATATGGAACCACCTCTGCGGGAACGAGTATCCCGTGAAGTCATTGGAATGGTGGGCGGACCGCTATATCTGGAACACCGCCCTGCCGCATGCGATCGCCGCGATAGTCTCGGGCGCCGCGCTCGCCGTGTGCGGGACCATGATGCAGTCGATGATGTCCAATCCTCTCGCGGACCCGTACAGCACGGGAATATCCTCCGGAGCATGCTTCGGGGCCATAGTCGCGATAGTCGTGGGGATATCGATGTCCTCTATATCCGGGGAAATGGGGATCGTCACGAATGCGTTCATCGGGGCGATGGTCCCGGCGGTGATGATCATCGTGCTGTCGCAGAGGATTCATGTCACTCCCGCCACACTGATATTGCTCGGTACCGCGATATCGTACTTCTTCAACTCGATGATAACGTACCTGATGGTCACCACGGACGCCGATACCCTGCAGAGCGCCTACATGTGGCAGGTCGGGACGCTCGATGGCATGACCTGGGACTCGCTCCCGATAATGGTGGCCGTAACCGTCATCGGTTCCATAATCGTCCTTTTCCTGTCCAGCAGGCTCAACGTCATGTCCCTGGGCGACAACAGCGCGATCAGCCTGGGTGTGGACGTTCAGAAGTTCAGGACCCTGTGCCTCGTTCTCATGGCCGTGATGACGGCCGCCATCGTGTCATTCACCGGGATCATAGGGTTCATAGGGCTCGTCGCACCCCATCTGGTGAGGTTGGTGGTCGGGTCGGACAACAGGTTCGTGGCACCGATCTCCATGGCAGCCGGCGCGTTGATCCTGTTGATCGCCGATTACATAGCGTTCCAGTTCTCGGACATTCCCGTCGGAGTGGTGATGAGCGTCATAGGAAGCCCTGTGTTCTTCCTGCTCATCCTGTTCCAGAGCAAGAAGGCGGGGGCGATATACTGAACGACGAGCATTCTGAGGCCAGGATGGCCTACAGGGCCGAGAACAGGCGGAAATGCCTTCTGATCGCGGTCTTCTCCCTGATGGCGGCGGGATTGTTCTTCCTGACACTGGGCTTCGGGGTATACGACATCTCGGTGCCCGATGCCATAGAGACGTTCTTCAACCACCTCACCGGCAACATAGTCGATGAGGATGCGGACCATTACATCTGGGACACGCGCACCCCCCGTGCGATAGGTGCGATCATAATCGGTGCGGGTCTGGCGGTCGCCGGGGCGATAATGCAGAACGATTTCAGGAACCCTCTGGCGGACCCATATACCATGGGCATATCGTCCGGAGCATTCCTGGGGGCCACCCTGAGCATCGTCTTGGGGATATCCCTGGTCCCGTTCGTCAGCGGCGTAAGCACGACGGTGATGAACGCGTTCATATTCTCCCTGATCCCCACGATGATGATCGTCGCGATATCCAAGTTCAGGAAGATGACGCCTGCGACGATGATCCTCACAGGCATCGCGGTGATGTTCCTGTTCAGCTCTATCACGCAGATCATAATGGTCACCGCACCTTCGGAGTCCCTTGCGGACGCTTACGAGTGGAGGGTGGGGTCCCTCAGCACGATGAAGTGGGAGTATCTGCCTCTGATGCTGGGGACCGCAGTGGTGATAATAACCGTCCTATGGCTGCTCTCCAGCAGGTTGAACGTCATATACGCGGGGGACAGGGCGGCCCAGACGCTGGGGGAGAGCGCGGGAAGGATAAGGCTGTTCACGCTCGTCCTGGCCTCCCTCCTGACCGCTGCGATGATATGCTTCACCGGTACGATAGGGTTCATCGGCCTCGTCGGACCTCATGTGGCACGCATATTCGTCGGCTCCAACAACAGGTATCTCATACCCGCCTCTGCGGCATTCGGCGCGGCGTTCGTGATATTCGCCGACACGATCGCGAAGGTGAGCGGCCCGAACGGTCTTCCGGTCGGAGTCATCTGCTCGATGATCGGAGGCCCCCTGTTCATCTGGATCCTGGTCAGGCAGAGGAAGAGCGCCTGGATGTGAGGTCCTTCGGATACAGGGTCACCTGTCCTGGACCTCCTCCACCCTCTCCTCGAGCTCCAGGTATATCTGCTTCAGTCTGTCCAGGGTCTCGGGCTCGACGTCCCACATCCCCCTGTCCACGGCCTCGAACAGACGGTCCATCATGTCCATCATGGCATGCGGGTTCTCGTCCTCCATCCATTCGCGGGTGTCGTCGTCGAACAGATAGGTCTCCGTGAGCTTCTCGTACATCCAGTCGTCGACTATGTCCGATGTCGCATCCCAGCCGAAGGTGTACTCCGTGAGATCGGCTATCTCGGCCACGCCGCGGTACCCGTGCCTCTTCAGTCCCTCGACGAACCTGGGGTTGAGTACCTTGCTCCTGTACGTGAACTGGAGCTCCTCCTTGGTGCCCCTCGTACGTACGCGGTCAGGGTCGGACCCGTCGCCCATGAACGACAGCGCATCACCGTTCCCGTATGCGCGGCACAGCGAGTTCAGTCCACCCAGGTATCCGTATACGTCGTCGATGTCCAGGAGGTCGATCTCCCTGTCTGGCATGTTCTTGACGGTGGCCTTGACGTTGGAGAACCGGCGGACGAACTCGTCCCTCATCGGCCTCCCGTTCAGGCCGCGACCGTATGCGCAGCTCCCCCATGCGACGTATATGTCGGCGATGTCCTGGACGGTCTTCCATCCGCCGGTCTCGATGGCATGGTTCACCCCGGGCCCGTACGCTCCGGGGGGACAGCCGAAGACGCGGACCGAGGCCATGCGCCTCGCCTCGTCCTCCGAGATCCCCTTGGCCATGTTCTCCACGATGTCCCTGCGGAGGTTGGCGGCGAGGATGTTGTCGTCATCGGACTCGTCGAGGTTCCCGATCATGGTGGCCGCATCGTCCAGGAGGTCTATGAGGTTCGGGAACGCATCGCGGAAGAGGCCAGTGATCCTGACCGTGACGTCTATCCTGGGACGTCCCAGCTCCTCCAGCGGGACCGGTTCCAGTCCGACGACCTGTCCCGATGATGACCACACCGGACGGGCGCCCATCAGCCACAGTATGTACGCGACGTCGTCGCCGTTGTTCTTCATGGTGTCGGTCGCCCAGATGATGAACCCCACCTCCGTGGGGTAGGTGCCCCTCTGCTCGGTGTACCTCGAGACCATCTGGTCGGCCATCCTCCTGCCGACCTCCCAGGATGCCCTGGTCGGGATGATGTCAGGATCGATCCCGTAGAAGTTCCTCCCCATCGGGAGGAGTCCCGCGTTCCCCCTGGTGGGCGCCCCCGATGGGCCGGGGAGCACGTATCCGCCGTCGAGGGCGTGCATCATGTTGGACATCTCGTCGGTCATGCGACGGAGGTTCGGCACCAGGAAGTCGCAGACGAACGACACGGACCTGGCAAGTCCCTCGGACGTCCCGATTTCGGACGCCATCCTCATGCATTCGGTCCTGTCGTAGTCGGCGGATTGCATCCCGTCTATCAGGTCCATGACCGTGGAGTCCACGCGATCCAGGACGATCCCGTTCAGTTCCCCTCCGGTCATGCCCGATGGGTCGTCCAGTATGCTCCCCAGATCGTATCCCATGGCCTCTGCCACGGACCCGCGGAGGGACGGTACGTCCCCGTTGCGGAGCCTCGTGAGCGAATAGACGTCCTCCTTCAGGATATCCCCTTCCGGGGACCTTCCGAGCACGTGCAGGCCGTCCCTGATCAGGGCGTCCTTCACTTCGGTGATGTAGTCGTGCACCCTTCCGAGGTGATCTTCGAATCCTAGGGGCTGGATGTCGTCGGGGATCCCGAGCTCCTCGAGGAGGTCGGCCTTCCTGCAGGCCTCTATGCACTCCGAGAGCATGGCCTCCCGCTGCCCGCCCTTGGCGGCGGTGTTCTTGAACAGCTCCTGGACCGGGCCGTTTATGGCCTCCAGCTCGTCGTACGACCCGGCCCTGGACATGGTCGGGCACATGTGTCCGATCAGGACGGCCTCCGACCTCCTCTTGCATTGTATCCCCTCCCCCGGGTCGTCTATCACGTACGGGTAGATGTTCGGGATGCTGTCCAGGACGATGTCCGGACAGCATTTGCCGGAGAGTGCCGCACCCCTCCCGGGGAGCCATTCCAGCGTGCCGTGTGTCCCTATGTGGAAAACGGCGTTCGCCCGGAAGTCGTTCTTCAGCCATCTGTAGAACGCCAGGTACTGGTGGGGCATCGGCACCACGGGGTCGTGGTACACGGACTCCATCTGGTCCGTCCACGACCTCAGCGGCTGGAATCCGATGTAGACGTTCCCGTTCACGATCCCGGGTATCACGAACCTGTCCCCGATTACGGAGACGGTGCCGGGGGCCTTCCCCCAGCTCTCCTCCATGCGCCTCCTGTTGAACTCTGGGACCTTGTCGTACTCCTCGGAGTACTCCTCCATCGTGACCATGTCCGCGGCCTTCTCGACCACCCTCCCGTCGGACGACCATTCCAGGTCGTTGGTCACGTTGTCCAGTATCTCGTCGATGAGGTCCCTGGACGTCTCTGGGACGTGGTCCACGGTGTATCCGAGGATGTCCAACCTCTCGAGCATGTCGCGGACGCTCTGTATGGTGTCGAGCCCCGCCGCTCCTCCGATCCTGCCGGATTCGGGACGGGACTGGTACATCAGGATCGCGACCCTCCTCTCCGAAGGAGGGGTGCGTCTGAGCATCACCCATCCGCGGACGGTCGACACGAGGCGGGACACCCTTTCCCTCAGGGGCGTGTACACCTTGGGGGATCCCGGTTCCCTCTCGTTGCTGGAATGGGGCACGGTGATTATCTGGCCGTCTACCTCCGGCCATATGAGGTTGACGTTGAAGCTGTCCTTGGCCGGGCGTTCGCAGCACTCCTCGTAATCCGAGAAGTGGCCTGCGACGGCCATCGTCTGGAACACGGGCACGTCGGTGAGGGTGTGGAAGAAGTTCTGTTCGTCCGGCGTGTATATGCCGGAGCAGTCGCGGGAGTTGTTCAGCTGTGAGAACTGCGTGCACATTATCAGGGCGTCGATGCGCGACCTGGCACCGTCCATGAAGTATTCCCGGACGTATTCCACGGTGCCGCCGTGACCGTCGTCGTTCACCATGACCGCGCTGAAGAACACGGGTATCGCGTTCATCCCCTGGCCCTCGACCTCCCCGATGATGCAGTCTATCTGCTCCAGGTTCCTGTATATCCAGAGGTTGGACGTGAACATGATCCCGACCGTCGGTCTCGAGGGGTCGAGGCTCTCGAGATACTCCTCGAGGGAGACGTCCCTCGGGAAATCCGGATGGTATATGCCGCTCCGGCGCTGTTCGACCGGATCCGGGAGATTTCCCTTCCCGGTCAGCATCCTGTTCAGCCACATCACGATGGCCCTGTCGTTCTCCGCACCTCTGCCACTGACGTACTCGCGGAGCTGCATGTACTCCTGGTCCGTGCCTTTGAACAGGTCCCTGTATGCGAGCGACACCTCCATGTTGCCGCTGTGGATGTCGACGAACCCCGGGCATTCCCTCAGGATCTTCTCCCATTGTTCGAAGCGGTGCATCCTTGTCGGGTCGGCCATCACCCTCACGAGGACCAGGTCGGCCTCCTTGCTCCTGTGAACGAGCTCGTGGTACAGCAAGGGGTCGGAATCTATGTCTGTCGAGTTGGCGCAGAACAGGTCGAGGTCCCAGCCGTTCTCCCTGCAGACCGTCTCTGCGGGCTCGCGGAATGTCGTGGATTCGATGCTCTGTATGGAGACATAGACGATTCTCAAAGGCATATAGGATGTATCATCCAACTAATATTTGAAAGACTCATGGAGCTGTATTCATTTCTTATACCATGTATTAAATGCATGAATTGGATATATCATCCAATAAGTGATAACGCATGAAAAGGTACCTGTTTCCATTCGTCTCGATCATCGGTCAGGAGGAGATGAAGAAGGCTCTTCTGATGAACGTGGTGGATCCCGGCATCGGCGGGGTCCTGATCAAGGGGGAGAAGGGGACCGCGAAGTCCACAACGGTCCGTTCCCTGGCACAGATACTTCCCATGAGGGACGTGGTAACGGGTTGTCCGTTCAACTGCGATCCGTCGAGTCCCGATCAGATGTGTCCCTACTGCTCCGAGAGGTTCGATCGGGAGGGCACGCTACCTTCCGGCAAGGTCCCGATGAAGGTAGTCGACCTCCCTTTGAGCGCCACCGAGGACCGTGTGTCTGGGACGTTGGACATAGAGCATGTTCTGAAGACGGGGCAGAAGAAGTTCGAGCCCGGTGTGCTCGCGCAGGCCAACGGCAACCTCCTCTACGTGGACGAGGTGAACCTTCTTGACGACCACATCGTCGATCTCCTGCTGGACTCCGCCGCCATGGGCGTGAACTACGTGGAGAGGGAGGGCGTCTCGTTCTCCCATCCGTCCAGGTTCGTCCTCGTGGGCACCATGAACCCCGAGGAGGGCGAGCTGAGGCCCCAGCTCCTGGACAGGTTCGGTCTGTCCGTCAGCGTCAAGGGCGACGGGGATCTGAAGAGGAGGATGGAGGTGGTCCGCAGGAGGATGGAGTTCGACCTCAATCCCTCGGCATTCACGGACTCCGTCAGCGGCGAGTCCGAGAAGCTCAGGGACAGGCTGGCGGAGGCCATCCGGATCGTTCCGACGATAGGTATCAGCGATGAGATCCTCGAGGCCGTCGTCAAGATCACCACCCATTTCGGGGTGGACGGCCACAGGGCCGACATAACGATGATGAAGGCCGCCAGGGCGAACGCCGCCCTGGACGGCAGGACGGTAGTTACGAAGGACGACGTGCGTGAGGTGGCGAACGTGGTCCTGTCCCACCGCATGAGGAGGCGTCCGTTCGAGGAGGAGGCGTTCGACGCAGAGGAGCTCGAGAGATGTCTGCAGGGGATCTGAGCTTTCCGTTCTCCGCAGTGTGCGGCATGGACGATGCCAAACGCTCGATACTCTGCGCCCTGGTCAATCCCAACATCCGCACGGTGCTGATCAGAGGGGGTCACGGGTCCGCGAAGACGGTCCTTGCCCGGGCGAGCGGCGCCCTGTCCGGGAGACGCGTCGTCAACGTCCCGCTGAACGTCACGGAGGATGCGCTGTTCGGAGGGATGGATGCGGAGGAGACGGTCAGGCAGGGCCGCGCGGTCATGCAGGAGGGTCTCCTCTCGAGGGCGGACGGCAACATCCTCTACGTGGACGACGTCGACCTCCTGGACACGAGGGTCCTGGCCACGATGCTGGAATGCATATCGGAAGGCACAGTCAGGGTCGAGAGGGAAGGCATCTCCGGGGAATACGGGTGCGACACGCTGCTCATTGCCACGATGGGCTCCGACTCCCCTGGCCCGAGCCCGCATCTCCTCGACCGGTTCGACGTCTGCTCGTTCTCGGATTTCCCGGAGGACGACGAGGCCGCGAGAGAGGAGATCCTCCGCAGGAACGCAGAGTTCCTGAATGATGCCCGCGGTTTCGTCGACGGTTATGCCGATGAGGAGGAGGACGTCCGCTCGGGCATCTCCAGAGCTCGTCGCATCCTTCCTCTGGTGACCATCTCCGACGGGCTTTTGGAGGTGATCGCGGACCTGTGCACGCGCATGGCCGTGGACGGGATGCGCGCGGACATCGCGATGGTCCGCACGTCCATGGCGATAGCCGCCCTGGACGGAAGGGACGAGGTGCTGAGGGGCGATGTGGAGGAGGCCGCGAGGATATGCCTCCCCCATCGCAGGAACCACTCCCAGCCGCCTCCGGAACCTCCCCAGGACCAGGACGGGGAGGATGACAGGCAGGACGACGACCGGAACGAGGACCCTTCGGACAGTGACGGGGAGACTGACGATGGGACCGATGGTCGCGACCCGCCCGAGAGCAGCGATCGGCCGGACAGGGACGAGGAACAGCCCCCAGACCTCCAGGACCTCCTGGACGAGATCATGTTCGAGGTGGGGGAGCAGTTCCGTGTGATAGACTATCTCGGGGACGGTCGCAGGGTCATCCGTACCACCTCGTCCCGCAAGGGCCGCAGGTCGATGGCGGAGAGCAACGACTCCACCGGCAGGTACGCGCGTTCCCGGATCCCCGACGGAAGGGTCGTCGATATCGCGTTCGATGCCACCATACGCGCCGCTGCGCCGTATCAGGCCAGCAGGGCCCATGGGGACCTCCTGATCTCCATAGAGGAGCAGGACATACGTAGGAAGGTCAGGGAGCGCCGCTCCGGATGCACGATCATGTTCCTGGTGGACGCCAGCGGGTCCCTGGGGGTCCGCAGGAGGATGGCCGCTGTGAAGGGTGCCGTGCTGTCCATGCTCCGTGACAGCTATGTCAAGCGCGACAGGATAGGACTGATGGCGTTCCGCAGGGACTCCGCGGAGCTGGTCCTCCCTCCGACGAGATCGGTGGAGTACAGCTACAGGCATCTGGAGGAGCTCCCTACCGGGGGCAAGACCCCGCTCGGACAGGCACTGGTCACCGTCAGCGACTTCATGACATCCTACTCGAGGTCCCACCAGGGGGAGTCCTGCTACATCGTGCTGATCACCGACGGGAGGGCGAACGTCCCCGTGAGGGAGGGTGCGGATGCGAACGATGAGGTACGGAAGATGGCCGCCGACCTGAGGATACCGCAGGTCGAATGGATCGTCATCGATGCGAGCACGGGCTACGTCAGGTTCGACAACGCACAGAGGCTGGCCGAGGCCCTGGAGGGGACGTACTTCAGGTTGGAGGACCTGAACGCGGACCGTCTTGCGGAGAGTGTGAGGGCGGTTATAGGGTGACCTGTCTGCAGATGCTATGCTTTTGAGTGATGGATATGACATCGACAAAACGGAAGGTGCTGACGGGATTGGGGGTGGCCATTACATTGGCATTCTTGGCTCTTTTAGGGTTCTGTGTATATGCGTCGATGAGCAATCCGGGGGATACGGCATTAATGGTTTCCATGGGACTGGTGTCATCCGGACTCATGTCATTCCTGGTGATATTCGCATTGTTTTATGGCGGTACAAGGTCCCCTTCGGAAGAATACTCGGAGATGTATCTCGGAATCTGTGGAGGGTGTGGTTCCAAGCTGGACCAGAGCGGTACATGTCCCGTGTGCGGGAGGGTCGGGCACAGGCCCAAGATATGAAACACTTAGTTATTATAACATAAAAATGTCTATTGAATAATTGTTGTCATTTTATCTGGATTATTTTGATATTTGTTTAAAATCATAGTTGGATTATACATCCAATTAATTAAATAGTAACAGATCTTTGAGGACTTTGGTCAATATGGATAAAACCAAGACGATCGCAGTTGTCGCAGTGGCGATCATAGTCGTTGCTGCGGCAGCAGTGGTTCTTATGAACAGGTCTGATGGAGGTTCCGATGTCGCCATCGAGTCGGAACTCCTCGTGTTCGGCAATGCCAACGGCGATTATACCGTCAATCAGGCGGACCTGGACATCATAAATGAGATTTTGAAAGAAGAAGATCAGTCGAAGAGGGACGCGAAGCTTTCTGAGAACCCTCTCGCTGACGCCAACAACGATGGACACGTCGATCAAGACGATGCGGATCTCGTCAAGAAGATCATTAATGACGAGCCCTGCACCGTGTATCATTACAACGCGAGCAACGTCGAGAACTATGTGGTGAGCACCGCATGGCCCGTCAAGTCCGCAATCGCAACGGCTTCCGCCAATCAGTGCTGGCTCATGACGATGGCCGGCATCACGGACATGGTCCACGGAATCTCGTACAGCATGTCGTCCGCACCGGACCCCACTCTGTTCCCCGAGTTCAGCAAGATGGAGTCCATAGGTGGGTCATCCACAAAGCTGCCCGTCGACAAAGCCTCGACCTACATATCCCAGTACGGTGTGACCGCGGTCATAACGGACAAGACCGAATCTACCGTCGACAAGAAGACCGTGGAACCCTAATACGAGAAGATGGGTGTGGATGTCATCAGGGTCGGTGCCGCATCGGTCGATGTGACGGAGTACTGTCAGCAGCTTTTCCTCATCGGATTCCTCTTCCAGACCGAGGAACAGTGCGAGGACATCGCGAAGTGGTGGCTCTCCATGCAGGCCGAGATAGACTCCAAGACTGCCAATGTGGAGAAGAAGTCCGCCATAACGTGCAACGGATCCATCTCCAAGGACTGTATCTGGGTTTCTGCCGGGACATCGGACTACGTGGATGTTATCACCCATGCCGGCGGGGAGTACGCGCTCGATGACAAGGTCCTGACAGACTACACCTCCGGGGCATACTTCAGCAAGTCGGACACGTGGCTCTACAACTATGATTTCGACTACATAATCAACATCAAGACCAACGATTGGTATTCCGGTGCCGTCGATGACACTGCGAAGTACGAGGAATGTCTGAGCATATTCGATCAGACCAAGGCATATCAGAACAAGAACGCCTATGTCATCACAGGGGATGCACCAATTCCCATAAGGGTCGCCTACGCTGCCGCAGTGATGTATCCCGACCTTTTCACCGAGGAGTGGGCCGATGAGAAGAATCAGGAGTTCATGGACAAGTTCACTGATGTCAAGATCGATGTGAGCAGCCTGCACTTCATCATCAGCTACGACACGGCCTATCCCAAGGCGTGAACAAACAGGGGCGAGTGACGTTTTGTTCCGGACGGAAGACAAGTTCGTCGAATACAGGCACTACACGAAGCGCAAGGTGCTCTTCGTCGTCGTGTGCGTGTCGCTCGCCTTCCTTTCCCTCGGCCTCTCGATATACGTGGGGGCGAGGGATGTAGGGTTCCTTGATGTCTACGGGTTCATATTCAACCGTATCATCGGCGTCGAATACGCTCCTGGTAGCTACGAGGCGATAAGCGATTTCATCGTTTGCGACGTCAGGCTACCGAGGGCCGTCTTCGCTCTCGTCGCGGGTGCCGGACTGGCCGTGGGCGGGGCCATCATGCAGAACGTCATGAACAACCCGTTGGCGGATCCATACACCACGGGCATATCGTCTGGGGCCTGTTTCGGGGTCGCGGTGTCGGTGATCCTGGGAGTGACGATATCCGTGAGCTCCCAGGCGGACAACATGGGGGTGATGCTGAACGCGTTCATCTTCGCGTTGATCCCGGTGGCCTTCATCCTTGCCGTGGGATCCCGTTCCAATGCCTCGCCGGCCACGTTGATCCTGACCGGGGTCGCGATATCGTACATATTCAACGCATTGACGACCGTTCTGATGATGATGACCAACGAGGAGACCTTGGCCGTGGTCTATCGTTGGCAGGTGGGGTCGCTCTCGGAGATATCCTGGTCGTCGGTACCGCTCATGGCTATCGTGAACATAGCCGGGATCTTCATTGCGATATACCTCTCGAGGAAGCTCAACGTCCTCGCGCTCGGGGATGAGAGCGCAAAGGCATTGGGACTAAACGTGGAAGCCCTTCGCCTCGTTTGCATGCTGGTTATCTCGTTCATGGTCGCCTCGGTGATCTGCTATGCCGGGATAATCTCGTTCGTGGGGCTGGTGTCCGCACATATCGTCCGCATACTCATCGACTCGGACAACAAGTTCGTGATCCCTGCGTCAGCGGCCGTCGGAGCGCTGTTCATGATAACGGCGGACACGTTCGCAAGGTTCCTGTCCCCGCAAGATGCGATTCCCGTGGGCGTGATGCTCTCGTTCATCGGTGCCCCAATCTTCCTGTATCTGATCATCAGACAGAAAAGGGCGGTCTGGTGATACGATGGGGGTTACAGAGTACCGTCGCATGGGGAGAAAGGGGACGGCCCTGATCCTGGTCATAGCGGCGGTCGCGATTCTGGTGGCATTCTACTCGATCTCCATATCGAAGTATCACATAGGGTTCGGAGAGGCCATCGGGATCATAGTCAAGAACCTCACGGGAGGGACATTCGACACATTCGAGGAAGGTCTCAAGAACAACATAGTCTGGGAGAACTACCTCCCCATGATCATCGGCGGGCTGTTCATCGGCGGGATCCTGGGGATAGGCGGGGCGGTCATGCAGACCATCATCCGCAACCCTGTGGCCGACCCCTACACCACGGGGATATCGTCCGGGGCATTGTTCGGAGTGACGGTGTTCATAGTCCTGGGGTCGGGATTCACGGGTATCGGGTACGAGCTGGGCATGATGTTGAACGCTTTCGTGTTCTCACTCGTCCCCGCGGCGTTCATAGTCCTGTTCTCCATGGTCAGGAAGACCACGCCGACGATGATGGTCCTGATAGGAATCGCCGTGATGTACGTGTTCTCGGCGATGACGACGTTGCTGAAGTACACGGCGACCGACGATGAGATCACCACGATATTCGCATGGTCGGTCGGGACCCTAAGCGGTATCGGGTGGACGGATGCAGGCTATCTGATGATCGCTTTCACTGCCATCGCCGCATCCATGATGTTCCTTTCCAACAGGCTCAACGTGATAACGTCCGGGGATAACGCGGCCATCGGCCTGGGGGTGGACCCGAACCGTACCAGGGTCCTCTGCCTGGTGCTGGTGTCCGTCGCGACCTCGGTGGCGGTGTGCTTCTCCGGGACGATAGGGTTCATAGGGCTGGTGGCCCCCCACATCGCACGTGTCCTGGTGGGTTCCAACATGAAGCTGCTGATCCCCTGTTCCGCGGTCGTGTGCAGCCTTCTGCTGGTCTTCAGCGAATCATTGGCCAGATGCATAGGCCCCACGGGCATGTCCGTCGGAGTCGTCACGGCATTGATCGGAGGGCCGTTCTTCCTGTATTTCATAGTCAAACAGAAGAAGGGGACCTGGTGACCCGGTCCCATCGTTTCAAAGAGGTCGTCATATGGAGATAAGAATCAACGAGATGGCATTCAGTTATTCCAGCGTGCCCGTTCTGGAGGGGATATGCATAGACCTCAAAGGACCGCAGTTCGTTTCCATCCTCGGTCCGAACGGAGTCGGAAAATCGACGCTGATCCATTGCATCAACAAGATACTCGAGCCCACGGGAGGTACCGTCCTTGTGGATGACATGGATGTGTCGGACTATTCGTTGAAGGACATGGCCAGGAAGGTAGGGTATGTGCCGTACTCGTCGTCAGACACCTTTCCTCTGACCGTGGTGGACACCGTGCTCCTCGGTCGGCACCCGCATGCGGGATGGAAGACCACGGACGATGACCTCCGGATCGTATACGACACGTTGGAGAGATTGGACATAGGGGACCTTGCGATGCGCTATTTCAACGAGCTATCCGCCGGTCAGCATCAGAAGGTCATGCTCGCAAGGGGCCTTGTGCAGCATCCGGACATACTGCTCCTCGATGAGCCGACCTCCAATCTCGATGTCAAGCACCAGCTCGGGATCTCCAGGTTGCTGAGGAGGCTGTCGCACGAGGATGACATAATGGTCATAATGATCAGCCATGATCTCAACATAGCCGCGAAGTACTCTGATTTCGTGATAATGATGCATCAGGGTTCCATATTCGATGTCGGTACGCCGGCAGAGGTGATAACCTCCGAGAACATCAGGGAGGTGTACGGAGTGGATTCGAGAATAATCGATGATGACGGGTCACCCCATGTCATATTGAAGGATCCCGATTGCGTCGACATCAGATGCATGGATCCCGGATCGCTCTGCGTGGACACATCTGCCTGTGACCGAGGTATCTTGTGAGGTTTCGAGTCGTAGTATTCGATATTTTGACCATGCAACCATACAGTACAGTGTCGGGTTACGATCCCCGTGTGGGGCCGAGGTCAGACCGGGTATCGAAATCATGGCTGGAATGGTCACATTGCACACAATTCGATTATTTTTATAAACAGACAATATGTTGGATGTATATTCCAATTGCATGTCAGGTCGTGATTCTCTGAAACTTGCCAACATCTCCATCGGAACAAAGGACAGTCATATGATGAACGCCGCCGTACGTTCCCTGGTCCAGGTCGGTCTGGATCTGGATTTCCGTTGTTTCAACGCCTCCGACCTGGACGATGACCCCCTCCTTCTGGCGGATGCGATGGACTTCGTCTCCGGTGCGGACCTGGTCACCATCAAGGTCCATGGGGACACGTCGTACTTCAAGAAGTTCGAGAGGATGAGGGGGGCGATCGATGCGAACCATGTGTGCGCCCTCCTGGACTGCACCGACGAATCGGTCACCGCATCGTACCGGGGCATGTTCTCGCGTCCCGACGAGGACTACGCCAGGTGTCTCGCATACATGGTCCTCGGAGGGGACGACAACTTCAAGTCGCTGGTCCTGTGGTCCCTCAGGACCTTCGACGGGCTGGACCTGGAGGTGCCCGATCCCGTCCATCCTCCGGCCCAGGGGCTGTACTATCCCGGAAGGGAGAGCATAGACATAGACTCCTACGTCGGATCGCTGCCGAGGGACAGGCCGAACATCGGGATATTCTTCTATCAGAAGCAGTGGCTGACCGGCAACACGCATCACATCGACGCGCTGATCCGGGAGATCGAGGGACAGGGAGGGAACCCGGTCCCGATATTCATGTACGCATCTGAGAACAAGGTGGCCGGCGCCATCGGGACCAAGAGGCTGCTGAGGGAGCACCTGACCCGCGACGGCGGGCCGGTGCTGCACTCCATCATCGAGACGATGAGCTTCTCGCAGACGCTCGTCGCCAATCCGGGGGAGGGCGAACAGGTGTCCGAGGACAACTTCTTCCTGGAGTACGGGGTCCCCGTGATCCAGACCATGACCTGCTGCCGTCCGGCCGATGAGTGGAGGGAGGACACCGGAGGCCTGCTGCCTTCGGAGATAGCCTACGACGTGGCCCATCCGGAGTTCGACGGCCAGATAGTATCGGTGGCATGCGCCTCCACCGAGAGGGACATCGAGGGGTCGCTGATGGCCGAGCCCCTGGAGGAGCGTCCCGGGAGGGTGGTGGACACGGCCATGATGTGGGCCAGGCTCCGCATGACGTCCGATCAGCAGAGAAGGGTCGCCATACTACTGTACATGTACCCGCCGAAGACCGCCAACGCCGGCGGAGCCTCGGGACTGGACACGTTTCAGAGCGTCGTGGACCTCCTCCACCGCATGAGGGACGACGGGTACTATGTGGGCGATGACATACCGGAGACCTCCCGGGAGCTCGTCGACATCCTCCTCGCAGGGATCACGAACGACATGGAATGGTCATCCGAGGAGTCCATCAGACAGAAGGCGGCCGATCTGATATCCCCTGAACGGTACGGTCAATGGTACTCCGGGCTGTCGGAGGCCGCCAGGGGGAGGATCGAGGAGGGATGGGGGAGGCCCCCGGGCGACTTCTACACCGTGGGGAAGGAGATCGTGGTCCCCGGGGTGCTGTTCGGGAACGTCCTGGTCGGGTTCCAGCCGGACCGGGGAAGGGACATACAGTCCGACTATCACAACCCGGACACCGTCATGCCGCACCAGTATCTCGCGTACTACAGGTGGCTCAGGCACGTCTTCGGAGCCGATGCCGTCATCCACGTCGGCACCCATGGGACCCTGGAATGGCTTCCGGGGAAGGGCGTCGCCATGTCGGGCGACTGCTGTCCCGACTACGTCATGGACTCGCTTCCGGACATCTACCCGTACATAATCGGCAACCCCGGGGAGGGGACGCAGGCTAAGAGGCGCGCATCTGCGGTGATCATCGACCACATGATACCCTCCATGATGCGTTCCGGGAGCTACGATGACATCCAGGAGGTGGAGGGGGCGGTCCAGAACTACATGAGCGCCGTCACACAGGGCCAGCAGGACAAGGCGGAGCTGATAAGGGTCAGGCTCAGGGAGGCCGTCGGACGGATGGAGCTCTACAACGACCTCAAGCTGTCGCCGATGTGCACCGACGAGGAGTTCGATGCCCGCGTCGACGACCTGTACGATTACATAATGGATGTGAAGGAGAACCTGATCAAGGACGGCCTGCACATCCTGGGCGATGTCCCCGAGGGGGACAGGCTGGACGAGATGATATACAGCCTGACGAGGCTGGACAACGGCGAGGTCCCGTCCCTCCGCGGCTCGATCGCGGGATCCATGGGGTACGGGATCCTGGACCTCCTGAACGACGTCTCGTCCGTCGACCCCGTCTCCGGCATGCTGAAGGGTCAGATACTGGACGACGTCGAGGGACGCACGGACGAGATGATATCCGACATGCATTCCCTGGGGTTCGATCCGGACGGGTGCAGGGCCCTGGCGGAGGGACGCTATCCCGATGACAACGGGGATCTGCTGGAGTCCGTGTCCTTCATATGCGGGACCCTCTACCCGAGCATCCTGAGGATGGGGGACGAGATCGACTCCGTCATGGACGCCCTCCGCGGGCGGTACATCGAACCGGGTCCCTCCGGATGCCCCACGCGCGGCAGGGCTCAGCTGCTCCCCACTGGAAGGAACTTCTATTCCCTGGACCCGGACTCCATCCCCTGGCACTCCAGCTGGGAGGTCGGCAGGAGGATGGCGGACCAGATGCTGGACCGCTATGTCCTGGAGCATGGGACCTATCCCAGGGCGATAGGCATGGTCGTATGGGCCACGGAC
The DNA here is from genome assembly GCF_047501175.1 of Candidatus Methanoprimaticola sp. MG2. NCBI lineage: Archaea > Methanobacteriati > Thermoplasmatota > Thermoplasmata > Methanomassiliicoccales > Methanomethylophilaceae > Candidatus Methanoprimaticola > Candidatus Methanoprimaticola sp. MG2. The sequence continues at coordinate 117,014 of NZ_JBEQWH010000003.1, read as the reverse complement.
ACCATGAAGACCGGCGGCGATGACATCGGATACATCCTGTGGCTGATGGGGCTCAGGCCCGTGTGGACGGGGTATGCCGGACGCGTGATGGACCTGGAGGTCATCTCGGTGTCCGAGCTGGGGAGGCCGAGGATCGATGTGACCCTGAGGATCAGCGGCCTGTTCAGGGACACCTTCCCGAACCTCGTCAACCTGCTGGACCGCGGTGTCAGGACGATCGCGGACCTGGACGAGTCCGACGACGAGAACTGCCTGAGGGCCAATCTCAGGCAGGACATAGCGCGCTCCATCGCGGAGGGCGTCCCCGAGGACGAGGCGAGGGACGAGGCGCTCATCCGCATATTCGGGGATGCGCCGGGCACGTACGGTTCGGGGACCAACATACTGATCCGCACGTCCGACTGGCATGACGTCTCGGACATCGGCGCCATATACCGCAGCTACGGGGAGTACGCGTACGGTGTGGGAAGGAAGGGGAAGAGGTCCCCCGAGGCGTTCAGGCGCAGGCTGGAGCTCATGGAGGTCACCGTCAAGAACAGCACCTCCAGGGAGTACGACATGTTCGACAACGACGATGTCTACAACGACCTGGGCGGCATGAACGCGGCGGTGAGGGCGGTGTCCGGGAGGATGCCCATGTCCTTCATCGGCTGTTCGGCGGACACGTCCAACCTGAGGACGAGGACCATCGACGAGGAGGGCCGCTACGTCTTCCGCAGCAAGATAAACAATCCGAGATGGGTCGAGGGCCTGAAACGGCACGGGTTCAAGGGAGCGGAGGAGATCTCGAACATGGCCGAGTACGTCTTCGGATGGGATGCGACGTCGGACATCGTGGACCCGTGGATGTACCAGTCCATAGCGGACAACTTCCTCTTCGACGAGGAGACCGCCGAATGGTTCGAGGACGCCAACCCGCATGCCATGCACGACACGGTCTCCAGGCTGTTGGAGGCCATAGGCCGCGACATGTGGTCGCCTGCCCCGGACGTGAGGGAGAGGCTCGAGCATATGTATCTGGATCTGGAATCCAGGTTCGAGGGTGAGCAATGAGCGGCATAGCGGTCAGGTCCAAGGGACTCGTGAAGAGGTTCGGGGATTTCACGGCGGTGGACGGCATCGACCTGGAGATAAGGGAGGGGGAGATCTTCGGGTTCCTCGGACCGAACGGTGCGGGGAAGACCACCACCATACGCCTCCTCACGACCCTGTCCCCTCCCACCGAGGGCACGGTGGAGATATTCGGGAGCGAGGTCTCCAGGCTCGACGATGCCGTGAAGGAGCGGATAGGCATAGTCCAGCAGCACATAGCGCTGGACAGGGACGTCACGGTCCTGGACAACATCCGCTATCACGCGATCCTCCACAAGATACCGCGCAGGGAGGCGGACTCCAGGATAGACCGCCTCGTGGACATCATGGGCCTCCGCCCCTTCCTCAGGAAGAACGTCATCGACCTGTCGGGCGGGTGGAAGCGCAGGGTGGCCATCGTGTGCAGCATGGTCCACGATCCCTCGATCCTGTTCCTGGACGAGCCCACGGCCGGACTGGACACCCAGTCCAGGCACATGCTGTGGGACCTGATCAGGGAGCTGAACTCGGAGAGGAGGACGATATTCGTCACCACCCATTACATGGACGAGGCCGAGGTGCTCTGCGACCGCGTGGCCATAATAGACCGGGGGAGGATCCTCCGCGTCGGGACGCCGAAGGAGCTCTGCCGCCTCATCGGCCAATGGGCCGTGGAGTACGACGAGGGGCCGAGGAAGAGATACAGCTACTTCTCGGACTGGGACGATGCCAGGAGGTTCAGGGACTCCCTCCCGATGGATGCCGGTGTGGTGTCCCGGGCGACGAACCTCGAGGACGTGTTCCTGGAGCTGACCGGACGCGAGGTCAGGGTCACGGAGGATGTGAGGTACCGCGTATGAGCGTCCTCTCCGATTCCGCAAGGGTCGCATGGATAGACATCCGCTTCATCCGCGGGAACCTTCCCGTCGTGCTGGTCACGTCCCTGGTCGCCCCGCTGCTCTACCTGTTCGCATTCGGGTACGGTCTGGGCAAGGGCATGGTGGTGGACGGGCACGACTACCTCTCGTTCATGATCCCGGGGATAATCGCGATGTCCACCCTGACGGCCTGCTTCAACACGGTCGCCACGAAGGTCATGCTGCAGAGGACGTACTATCAGAGCTTCGACGAGCTGTTCCTCTGTTCGATGAGGCCCTCGTCGATAATCCTGGGAAAGGCGTATGCGGGCGTGGTCAGGGGGCTGATCAGCTGCACCGTGCTGTACTCCATAGGGCTGGTCGTGGCACCGGACATCGCCCTGTCGGTGCCCGCTGTCATGATGATGGTGTTCTCGTGCGTCATGTACTCGATACTGGGCGTGGTGTCCGGGATGATCGCCAACTCCCATCTGACGATGAACCTGTTCACCAGCCTGGTCATCCTCCCGATGACCTTCCTGTGCGGGACCATATTCTCCCTGGACAACATAGGCGGGGTGGCACAGGACCTGATCTCCCTGCTCCCGTTGACCCACACCACGGAATGCATGAGGGCCGTGATGATCGGGGACCCGTTCCCCTGGGCCTCGTTCGCCATACTGATGCTGTGGTCCCTGCTGTTCTTCGCGGTGTCCAGGCACATCCTGGTCAAGGGGAGGTCCTGAGCCGGTCGGCACCCATTATTATCCCTCCCGACATTCACCCTGTCATGAAGATGGATGGAAGGGCAGGCATAGTGGACATAGACGAGGACGAGCGCGTCGTCGTCTTCGACACGTACAGGCTCAAGAAGATCACAGGCACGAGGGTCGCACCGATCCTGGGCCTCAGCGAGCATGCGTCCCCGTTCAAGGTGGCCTGCGAGATGGCCGGCCTGTACCCCGGGGACAAGGCGAACAAGTACATCGACGCGGGGAACATACTTGAGCCGGTCCTCCGCGACCATATCGCGAAGGACTGCATGGGCATGCTCCGCGACACCCTCCCCGTCCCGGACGGCTCCCGCGTGGCCGTGGAGGAGCCCGTGCCCAAGGAGCAGTGCGGATACGACCACTTCCACAACGAGAGGGTGTTCGGAGGCATGGTGGACGGATACATCGTCATGGACGGGAAGAGGTCCGCGATACTGGAGATCAAGACTTCCAGCGACAGGTCCAAGTGGCTGGACGAGGACGGCGGATACACCAACGTGCCCATGAGCTACATGCTGCAGGCATCCCTGTACGCGAAGCTTTCCAACCTGGACAGGATCGTCTTCCTGGTGGGCTTCCTGGAGGAGTCCGACTACGACCGTCCGAAGCAATGGGTGCCGACGAAGGAGAACACCTTCGTCATCGTGAAGGACAGGCTCGACATGGACGGGTACATGGACGACTGCGTCAAGTGGTACGACGAGTACATGAAGGGCGGATACACGCCGGAGTGGACCGATTCCGAGGACGACCAGGCGGTCCTGAAGTACCTCAAGGCGTACAAGCCGGATGCGAAGAAGAAGAGGCGCTGAGGATCACATGCTCCGCTGAAGGAGCCCGATTGGGACCATCACGATCAGCATCAGCACGTTCGCCGCGGTGAACAGCACCAGGAACCTGCGGGTCTCGATGCCGTCGGATGCGGAGTACAGCCTCAGCGCTATGACGCTGGCCATGGACGCTATCGGTGTGCCGAACCCGCCTATGTTGGCCCCCACCAGTATCCCCTCCCAGTCCGCGGTGAACCCCGACAGCATCACCGCCGCGGGCACGTTGCTGATGATCTGGCTCATCCCGATCGTCGTGAGCATCGGGTCCCATTCCATGAGGCCCGCAAGGGCATCGCCGACGGCATCCATGTCCGCGATGTTTCCGGTGAAGACGAACAGGAGCACGAACGTCAGGAGCAGATCGTAGTCCACGTCCCCGAACGCACCGCGGTCCACCAGCAGGACGGCGGCGACGGTGACCGCCAATGTCGCCCAGAACGGGAAGAGGTCCAGGACCGTCAGTGTGCAGAGGACGAACAGCCCGACCATAACCGCGAGTCCTGGCCCCTTCCTGAGTCCCGGCTCATCGTCCAGTTCCACTTGCACGCGGTCCCTGCCCGCCGTCAGGGCGAGGACGGACACCACCAGGAACCCGGCCAGCACCAGCGGGAGCAGGGTAGCGGCGAACCCCGCGAGGCCCATGTCGTAGGCCGAGAAGATCAGGATGTTGTGGGGGCTCCCGAAAGGGGTCGCCATGCATCCGGTGTTGGCCGCAAGGGTCTGGAGGACCACGACGGGGACGATCAGGTCCCTCCTGCCCGCCATCATGAGGACCATGATGGCGAACGGGACGAAGGTGATGAGCGCGACATCGTTGGTTATCGCCATCGAGCACACGAAGGGGAGCATCACGAGGGTCAGACAGAGCATCCCGATGCTCCTCTCCCCGTGCAGCATCCTCCTGGCCAGCCTGTCGAAGACCCCATACCTCCTCATCCCCGCGACCGCCGCCATGAAGCAGAACAGGATGCAAAGCACCCTGACATCGATATGGTCGAGGGTTTCGGCCGAGGGCGGGACGATCAGCATCGAGACGGCCGCCAGTGCGGCGGAAGCGACCAGGAGGGCATGCTCCCTCGCGAACCTCCCGATGCGTTCCATGCACGGTCCATCGTCGGCCGATATATCTGTGTTCGCAGGTCTTATCTCCGAGATGCGAGTTCCGCATACGGGTGATACAGATGTCCGTGAAGGATGACGTCATCAATGCAATGAAGGAAGCCGGAAAGCCCATGAGCGCAGGCGAGGTCGAGAAGGCGACAGGCATCGACAGGAAGGAGATCGACAAGGCGTTCAAGGAGCTGAAGGCCGAGGGCGCCATAGTCTCCCCCGTAAGGTGCAAGTGGGAGCCCGCCCAGTGAACCAATCGGGTCCCGGAGGCCATCCGGCCTCCCGGGGTCCGTCAAACTCCGTATCTTCTCCTTATCTCGCACATCAGCAGGCTGGTCATGCCGATCCTGCCGGACCTCAGGGACCTCTCCAGGAGCCTCCTCAGATCATCATCGGAGACCATCCCGGTGGCGATCAGGTCCGTGACGGCCCTCTCGTCCCCGGATGCCACCGCCTGGGTCGCCCTCGGCATTATGCTGTCCGAGATGAACCTCTCGTACCTCCGGCGGTTGGACTCCGTCAGGCCCACGGGCTCCACCAGGCGTCTGACGGCAATCTCCGGGGTGAGCCTCATGCACAGGCTGAGCATGGCATCGTCGAACTCGGGGAAGCACATGGGTGTTCCGCCCATGAACTCGAACTCGAAGTCCTCGCCCCCGTTCCTGCAGCGGACCAGGCAGTCGCTCCCGAGGATCAGCTTGAACCCTCCGAACACGGACAGTTCGCCGTCGTACTCTATGGAGGATATGCCGCTGGCCCCCTCGAGGGCGTTCGGCGACACGCGACGCACGGACGCGGGTATGACCAGCGTCCTCCCGTTGCTCCCGGAGGATCCGGACATGAACGAGCTCCCGAGCGCTTCCACCATCCGGCCGTCCACCGTCTCAGGTATGCGCACGACCCTGTCGGTGCTCACCACCCTGGTGACCGTCAGCATCCCGTCCTCGACCTCGGTGTCCACGATCAGGCTCACGACATCCCCTCCAGTGCATCCGCGATGCGCCGGTCGTGTCCGGCGGAGAGCATCTCGTCGTTGAACCTGTACAGCGGACCGTCCGGTCCGGAGTACATCACGACGCTGTAGCATCCCAGCAGTCCGGACAGCAGGGACACCGGCTCCTGTCCGTTGCCGAACGCCCTGCGGAGGTGCCCGACGGAGTTCTCGACCATGGAGTCGAACCTCTCGTGCACCATCCTCTCCCTGACAACGGTCTCCCTTTTGAGCGATGACACCGCATCATTAGTGGGAGGCATCCCGTGGATCGACGACAGGCAGAACGCGGCGCTCCTGGAGTCCTCGCGGGTGGAGTTCGCCCCCATCCTGCGGGTCAGCTCCCTCCTGGCGGATGCCAGCGACCCCTCGGGGTCGTCGGGGTCCAGGGATGCGAGGACATCGGTCAGCGCCCTGAGGTCCATCCCCTCCTCGGCGACCGCGTTCAGTCTGCTGATGAGCACCGATATCACGGACAGCTTTTCCTCCGCGTCCGCGTGGGCGAGAGAGCCGTCGTCCTCCGCGGTGCCGTTCAGGATCGCATCGACATCGTGCTCCTCGCGGTACTTCCTGTGGAAGTCCAGGTACCTCTTGAACTCGGCGGCGATGTCCGGGTCGCGTATGTACTGCGAAACTAGGTTGACGTCCACCTCCATGCCCAGCCTCTCGTGCTCCTTGATCACCGTGGACAGGTCCTCCCACGCCCTCGGCGTGGCGAACACTGGCCCCTCTGGCGTGTTCTCTATGGTGAGGAGGTTCTGGGGCTTCACCTGGAGGTAGTATGTGACCGCGTCGTGGACGCCGGAGCTCATGGCGTACCTGAGCCAGACATCGGTGTCCGGCTCGACGTCGATCATCCTTATCCTGTCCAGGGTGGCTATGTCGAAGTCCCTCGCGGAGGAGTTGAACTCCGGAGGGTTGCCAGCGGCGACCAGCACCCATCCGTCGGGGATCCTGTGTGGTCCGAACTTCTTGTTCTGCAGGAGGTCGAGCATGGCCGCCGACAGCGTCTCTGAGACGCAGTTCACCTCGTCTATGAAGAGAATCCCTTCGGGGCGTCCCTGTGTCTCGATCGCATCGTACACCGAGGCGATGATCTCGCTCATGGTGTACCTGGTGACCGACAGCGTCATGTCCCCGAACCTGCGTTCCTCGATCATCGGCAGTCCGATGGCCGACTGGCGGGTGTGATGCGTCATCGCATATCCGACGTAACCGATCCCCAGCTCCGCGGCCACCTGCGACATGATCGCGGTCTTGCCGAGCCCCGGCGCCCCCATGACCACCAGCGGCCGCTGTCTGGCCCTCGGGATGAGGTAGTTGCCGGCCGCATCCTTGTCCAGATACGCGGACACGGCCTGTCTTACGCAGTCTTTCGCTTCCTGTATGTTCATGTCAAGCTCCTTCGCGGGCCGTCAGGTCCGCAGACCTCACCACCAGGCGCATCGCCCAGGGAGGCACGTCGTGTTCCAGATAGCGGTCGTCGCAGAATACGAACGCGGTATCGTAAGGGGGGCGCCTCTCGGGGTACGTCCCGACGCCGTCCGTGAAGTACATAAGGCCGCGGAGGTTCCTGAACCCCCCGTCCCGCACCAGCTCGTCCACGTAGGAGAAGACCGGGCGGAAGTCCGTCCCGTTGCCTCCCCTCAGCCTGAAGGAGGATGCGAGCCTGCGCATGTCCCCCTCGCTCCGCACCACGTCGTCGGAGCGGACCTCGTCGTCGCACTGTATGACGTGGATGTTCGCCCTGCCTTCCAGGCCGGACTGCCTGAGGACGGAGAACGTCTCTTCCAGGAACGCCATGACGGGACCGCGCATGGTGGACCCGGACGTGTCTATCGCCACCACGAACTCGTCCACCCCGGGCGATTCGGACACCTCCAGGGAGTCCACGAGCGGCATGTTCCCGTAGTGGGAGAGGCCGTAGGTGTAGTATATGGGATCGAACTCGTCCATGCTCTCGCGCACTCCGCTCCGGCGGGTCATGAACTTCCTGAGGAACGACCTGTAGTCGTACCTCCTGCGGTTTCTTATCCTGAGTATCGAGAGGAACGCGTCCGTCCCGGACGAGGTCCTCCTGGCGAACCCCTCCACCTCGGTCATGGCCTGTTGAGCCAGCTCCCTCCACATCCCGGCATCCCCCGTGCCGTGGGATTGGTCCCTGTCCCTGTCGAAGAGACGCAGATAGAGGTCCAGCTGCCATTCCGATATGCTGGAGAGCTCCTGCGCCACGAGATCGGGCGCGGGGGCCCCGGCGCGCCTGAAGATCTTCTCGCACGCGTACATGCGGTCGTCCCTCTGGGGAACCGTGACGTGCGGGGTGTCCAGGGTGTCGAGGACGTACTCGACCACCATGTCCTCGGCCAGGTGCCCGTGGACGGACATCCCGGGGGAGTCGTGCCCGAGGATGCAGTGTAGGACGCAGTGAGCCAGCTCCCTAGTGACGAGGTTCCGGTCGTTGCGGTAGTCGGAGATCACAGTATCTTCATGGAACGTCACGGTGACGCCGTCGCATTCCGGCCTCCCCTCGCCGGGGAGCACCCTCCTCTCCAGGGAGAGCACGGCCATGGTCAGGAAGCGCATGTCCAGGCAGAGCCTGCTGGCCGCCGCCGAGACGATCTCCTCCGCAGCCTCGGAACGGTCCATCGCCTGCCTCCAAGGCGCTCCCTCTTCGCCCTTGCGAGGGCGGCGTCATCGTCGCTCAGCTCCCCCATGAGATAGTTGAACCTGGCCGACGGCAGTCTGAAAACCTTGTCCGTGCGTATGTACGACCTGGAGTCCAGTCCGGCGTCGTACGGGTCCATCGGGCGCATGCACCTCTCGGGATCGTGCGGGTGGGTCGTGACCATCAGCACATCGTAGGTGTCCCCCTTCCTGCCCAGCACTATGACGGGACGGTCCTTGGAGCCGTGGCTGCCGTCGAAGGGGACGTCCGCGCTCCAGACCTCCATCGGCCTGGGGTTTCCGCGTCCTGTACTGGGCTTCATGCCCCGGTATCCTCGGGAATCGTTATAGTCATGACGGCGGTCGCGGGATTACGTTTAAATGGTTGATGTGAATCAGGGGATTACCGGAGCAATTCATGGGCAAGTAGATCAGCCCGGTAGATCGCTACGTTCGCAACGTAGATGTCGCGCGTTCAAATCGCGCCTTGTCCACCATCCTTACCTATCCATACGTTTTCGGATACCTTTGGTCTGTCGAGGGACACTGTCTTGTCCGATTGCTGTGATTATAATCGATAGATTTGGTGCTCGGGTACCGACCCTGTATGGAACATCCCCTTACGATCGGGCTTTGTCGGATAATTGGATCGCACACCTTTTCAGCATTTTGAACCTGCCGATTTTGCGTTCGATCTTCTTCACCATGTTCCTGTACTTCTTCTATCCGATGAGTGGTCCGAACATGTGCTGGAACCTGAGAACATGCGTTCGTATCGGACCTCATGCCATACCTGAACCTTGCATGGTCCTGAGGGGTCAGTCTCTTCGAATCCTCGAAACCAATCATCCGACAAAGCCGATCCGCAGGTAATTTTTATGTTCTTAGGCACGCATATCGAATCCAAGAGGTGGGAACGGCAACCTCTGTTGAGAATGCCTCCCCTCCCCCGATTGTGATGAATCGGGGGGGGGGGCGGGGCACTTCGTGTTCCTCACCACGGTTTTGCGTTCCGACGCAGAGCCGGTTCCGCCTTCGGGGCCGGCCATCGGACATCCATTGCCAACAGGACGGCCCATCCGATATGGAGGCAATCCAATGGACAAAGAGAAGAACCGCCTGATCGGTGTGGCGGCGATCGTAGTGGTCATAGTGGCCATAGTCGCCGCAGCGCTGGTGCTCACAGGCGACGACGATCGCGGAGGGGACGATGAACCAGAGGGCGTCCTCTTCGAACTCACGGTGTCATCCAACGATGGAGGCTCCGTGTCGCCCGCGGGGACCACAAAACTGGCCGAGGGCACCACACAGACAATCACGATAACACCAGATTCCGGATTCATCGTGTCCGACGTCCTGTTGGACGGTGGATCGGTCGGGGCCGTGACCTCATTGAAGGTCGAGATGGACGGCAACCATGCCGTCGAGGTCGTGTTCATCAAGGAGACCGAACCTGTGCCGGTCGAACACACCATAGCCGCGTCCGCAGGTGCCGGAGGGAGGATAAGTCCATCCGGCGAGGTGAAGGTGGCCGACGGTGCGGACCAGACGTTCACCTTCACGGCCAACGGCAGCTACAGGGTGTCGCAGGTCACCGTGGACGGTAAGACCGTCACGGTGACAGGCAACAGCTACACCTTCGAGGATGTGAAAGGGGACCACACCATCTCCGTGACATTCAGGTACATCGGCGGCGGAGGGGGCGGAACGACCCCATCTGTGACGCTGACAGGAATCTCTGTGACCACACCGCCCGACAGGACATCGTACATGGAGGGGGAGGCATTCGATCCGACGGGGATGGTCGTCACCGCGTCCTACTCCAACGGCTCTACCGAGGAGATAGCCGGCTATACATACTCACCGAACGGGCAGCTGGTCGTGACGGACACGAACATAGCCGTCACGTACCAGGGGAAGACCGCGACGGTCAGCATCACCGTGATATCCGAGAGCTCCATCGTGACGGGAATAGAGGTCACCAAGATGCCCACCAAGACCCATTATTTCGATGATCAGGCGTTCGATTCTACGGGGATGGTGGTCTCCGCAGTGTACGATGGAGGTGTGAAGATACCCCTGAGTACCAATGAATACGAAGTTAGACAATCGAACGGGACGGTCACGATCGCCTACGCCAGTGACGGATCCATAACCACCCCGGTCAATGTCACTTACGACAAAGTCATAAAGGACCTCGACGAGCTGAAGTACTTCCGCGACAAGGTGAACGCCGGAACCAGCTACGGTGGAGAGACGGTCACACTCGGGGCCGACTTCGATTTGAACAACGAGGAATGGATTCCGATAGGCTACCCGGTGGCAGAGATCGTGACGCTCGCGGGTACAAACGCTGTCGATCCATTCTTCGGAGGAACCTTCAACGGAGGCGATAACAAGATCAGTAACCTGACCATCACCTTGCCCGACGGAACCAGTGTGGGGTTGTTTGGTAAGATCATAGGGGGATCTGTCACGGGTCTGACTATTGAGAATGCCAACGTTCAGGGCAAGTCAGAGGTGGGCGTTATCGCTGGATCGTGCACAGTAGACATCAGCGGCTGTAATATCACGGGTCTGGTGAAGGTCGAAGGCAAGTACAAGGTCGGAGGCATAGTTGGTTACATCTATGGGGATGTCACCAATTGTATCATTGCCGCATCCGAGGGAAGCTACGTAAGAGGAACGTATGAAATGGCACACTTCGAAGGAGACAACGTCGGAGGTGCCATAGGATACACCGGAGAAGGCAACTTCACCCATAACGGCATTGATGTTTCCGGACTCGTCGTCGAGGGGACCAGGAAGGTCGGAGGGGTGATCGGATACCTGCACTACGGGGTCACCGTGAAGAATTCGTCATTCACGACCGGTACCGTGATGTCTAACGCTGAAGGAGACTACGCGACCTCAAACAAAACGTTCGTTGGCGGAATTGTAGGCGAATTCAGTGGTGTGAGCAACTATGCCAATTCATCAATTACCGATTGTACTGTGACAGATGCTGTGATCTCGGGTCCCGATAGGGACTATCTCGGAGAGATTTACGGAGGAACCAGGAACAGCAGTGATAAGTTGACAGCCTCTGGAAACGAATCCACCGGTGTGACCATCATCGATCCCGATACGGTGAGGATCGGTAGCGTCGATGAACTGCTCGATTTCGCCAGTAATGTGAATTCTGGACAGTCAATTAACTCTAACGTGATCCTAACGAATGACATAGACCTCAAAGGAGTGGAATGGACCCCCATAGGGCTCAACGCAGATGGCGGCGACAAGTTCAAGGGGACGTTCGACGGACAGAACCACACGATTTCCAATATGAATGTGCATACCGGGACAGGGTACACCGCTGCCGGGTTCTTCGGTGCCCTCAACGGAACCGTCAAGAATCTCATCTTCGATGGTGCCACTGTCAAACACATCTCTGCCCTCTCCAGTGATGGAGGCACAGACAACGGAATAGCCGTCGTTGCCGGATCCATCTATAACACTGGAACCATCGAGAATGTGATCGTGAAGAACGCTACTGTCGAAGGTAACAGGTACGTCGGCGGTATAGCGGGATACGTCTACGGCTCGATCACCGGCTGCACCGTGGAGGGTGTCGAGCTCAAAGCCACACCCGACAACCTTACTGGGAGTTACGACAACGGTGACAAGGTCGGAGGGATCGCAGGATATGTCGGAGAGGGTAGCCACACACTCATTGGATGTTCAGTGAGCAACACCGTGATCACCGGATATAGGAACCTCGGGGGGATCGTCGGGACCAGCCACAAGAATCCGACGGAATGCACCGTGGAGAACGTGACGATCATACATGACCGTAACGTCATCAAAGATGCACCCTCTCAAGGCAACCAGTCCGGGATCATCCTGGGAACTAGGATAATCACCGGCCCCGTGGACGCTTCGAACAAGGTCCAGGGCACAGTGACCACGGACGATGTCGACGTCCTTGAGGGAGCGATCAGCCTGTCATCCGGAAGGCTGGACGTGTCTCTCGCAGGAGGAACATACACCCCCCATACAGACTACAATATCGATGTGGCCTCAGGCAAGCATGTGACCATCGGACCGACCTATGGTGCCGCTGTCGTGTTCGATGGCAGATTCAAAGTGACAGGAGCCCTCGAGATCAGGGACATCACGATGAACACGAGCCATAAGGTTACAGATGAGATTTCGCAATTCGAGTACACCGGCGTCGCCCTCATGAACACCGGTTCGTTCACCGCGAAGAATATCATATTCTCCATCACCCAGACCAATGGCACTGCGATCACTGCCTGGTGGTCCACCGGCAAAGGTACGGACATTATCGTCGAGTCATGCACGTTCGATTGCGGTGGCAATCGTCCGATAAGGTCGGATGCGAACGTGACCGTCCAATCATGCACCTTCAAAGATCCTTACAGGTATGCTGTGCAGATGACCTCCAAGGCGTCCACGATGACTGCGGAGAACGCCACCGTCAATTTCAACAGCAACAGTATTGTCGCTGGCAACACCACCTCGAACCCTGTCTACGGCGTTCAGCTCGAAGGAGAGACATACGGGTGCTCCAATCTGATCATCAACGGAAGCGGCAACACAATCGACCTCGGCACCACCGGTAAGACTTCTGCCATATACTACTGTGAGTGCAACCTCGTCGATGAGTCCACGATCACATGGAACACCGAGAACGATCCTGTTCATGAGACCGGGATCTCCTATGTCTATGAGAAAGTGGACGGGAATAAAGTTCTGACCCAGGTCAACATTGCTACCGTGGATGGATTCGTCAAGTTCAACGAGACGATGTCCGATTACAAGACCGGGAATGTCACTGTCCAGATCCTCACAGACATCGACATGACCGAGAAGAACTGGACTCCAATCTATGTTACCGGGCAGAGCGGAGCAGGGGTGATGACCATCGAGGGCAACGATCACAAGATCACCAACCTCAGTGCACCCCTGTTTGCCGGAGGATTTGCAGGAAGCAGTGGAATAGTGATCAAGGACCTTACCATCGCGGATTCTACACTCGAAGATGAGTATAAGGATGAGGATGGTAAGTATGTATACGCATCGACCGGATTCGGTGCATTCATCTGCTCTGTTGATTCCATGCCTTTGATCACTCTTGAGAATTGTCATCTTGTCAATACCACGATTACGAGTGGAACGGGCGCCCGTGTCGGAGGACTCATCGGATGGAACTCCGGATACAGTAATACGAATGACGGATCCGTGGAGACCGTCGTCACCATTACCAGATGTAGCGTCGAGGGATGCAATATCACCTCAAAGGGAGCCGTCGGAGCGATTGTTGGTCACGCCGGTGCCAGCGACTGGACATGCAACACCATCAGCGACTGTGTGATCAAGAACTGCAATCTAAAATCCACCGATGATGGAGATTGGAGGGTCGGAGTCGTCGTGGGAACCGCTAACGTCGGAAAGGTCACCATCTCCGACATCACCGAATCGGACAACAGACTCCATCAAACCGATAAGACCGCTCCCGCAGGTCAGTCCGATCTCTACGGACGCTTCGTCCCAGGAACTACGGGAAAGCTCACGATAGATGGAGTCGCCATCGGATCGGCTGGTAGCTGAGCAGGTATCGAAAGGTCGGTCTATCCGACGACAAACCGTTTAGGTCCGGGGCCGACATCTCCGGACAAACCCCTTGGTACGATCACTACCATCTTGGCCTGACATGGTCGTAACGAGGTCTGCCGTTATTTCTGAAGTAGAGTCAATCCAGGCTTTGTTGGATGATCTGTCTCGAGTGTTCGATGGGGCTGATCCTCCAGGGCTGTGCGAGGTTCGAGTATGGTCTTGTCTACCATTTTTCTATCCAGACGTCCTCGGAGACCCCTGTTTTTCACTTTACATCGTTACCGTTTCATGTGCCGATGGCGTCCGATTCTGGTCTATATAGCGCTGATGCGATTGCACTAGCATGGTGGAAACGAGAAGGTACATGTTCGAGGAGCTCTGCAGGATAGCGGGGTCCATCGCCGAGTCCTATGGATGAGACAGGTGTACTTTTTCGGTTCCAGAGCACGAGGTGACAATCGCCCTGACAGCGACTTCTGTGTTGTGACGCCTGGTGACTATGGTCTCTTTGGAGTGGGCGGGTTCTTCGCCGATCTGAGAGATACCCTCGGGTTGGAGATCGATGTCGTATGCGAGGAATCCCTCGGGACGACCTTAGCGAGCGGGTCTTTAGTGACAGAAAGCACCTCTATGAGGCGTGACATGGGCATTCTCCGTGACATCGCGAAGTCTTTTCCGTTGGTCGGAGTTATACATCCTGACATTAGAATACGTCATGGTGTTTTATCTTATAACTATCGACAGTGCTACAGATTATGATTGCTAACGATAGATTTATGTTCGAATCGCAAGTTACATAGAATTGCCGTAAGGCGGGAAGTCCGCATATGTCGTGACTCTCCACTTTCACGGCATATGCGGGACCGTCCCGGCAGGAGGTGAAAGGATCCTCGTGATCATCACTGAAAGCCGTCACCACGGTTTTCGCCTGACGATCATCACCGAACACGGTGTGATCGTTATCGACATTCCGTAAGGAACGCCGAGGACTGATGCGCCTAACGCATCCGGCTCCCTAGGGAGCCGTTACACCTCTGTCATAGGGATAGTTTTGGATTGTATATATACCAATCCTCATCTGGAACCGTGACGACGTGCCATGATGAGAGTCAGTAATGCATGGCAACAGAATCGTTCCATCCGGATATGGTCATCTACACACGGAGATTGCCGCCAATCCCACGGAACCTTTCAGTGGAAGCGCGGCGATAGAAAGCACAAGATGCTGGATGTCGGGGGTCCGTGCGTTCGTATATGCGTTGGTCGGCGAGTACGTTAAGGAGAATGTCCAGAGACTGTTCTCGACATACAAGTGGTGTACGATTCCGATACGGAATCCTTCTTCCGTGACAAGGTGATGGAGATAGGAAGAGGGTTCAGATACGGTACCGACCTTCGTTCATATAGCGAAAACGTCATCCCATGCACATGAACGATGTGAGGGAGTACACGTTCGAGGAGCTCTGTCAGATAGTCGGGGCCATCGCCACCGAGTACGGGATGCTCAAGGTTTACCTCTTCGGTTCCAGGGCCCGCGGCGACAATCGCCCTGACAGCGACTATGACTTCTGTATCGTCGCACCCGAGGGCATGGGCCTTTTCAAGATGGGTGGATTCTACGGCAAGCTGGAGGAGGCCCTTGGCACGGAGATCGACATCGTCAGCGAGAGGGCTATGGGAGACGACTTCAGCAAGGAGGTCCTCAGGGACAGGAGACTCCTCTATGAGGCGTGATATCAAGAGTCTCAACCTTATCATCAGGTATTGCGACGACGTAGCATCGGACATCGCGCGCTTTGGTGACGACATTGAGGATCTGATAGGTGACGAATCGTATCAGAGGTCCACCGCCGAGTCCATCGAGCTCATGGGCGAGAGGGTCAAGAGGCTCTCCGATGACGTCACGTCCCGCTTCAAGGAAGTTGATTGGCACGAGATCTGCAAGATGCGCGATTTCATGGCGCACCAGTAAGAGGAGGTAGACCTGGGTTTCCAGTGGTCTACTATGAATGATGACCTCCCGTTCTTGAAGCAGTATTGCCAGAGGATCGTGGCGACCCTCGAATCGGAATCCGATGAAGATGATGAGTGATCGTTGATGACGATCATACGATCGTCTCGCAGTTCCACCGAAGGTTTTGTGCATTTTCACGAGGAAGTACTCGTCGGGTTCCTCGAAGCGGTCGTCCATAGGGAGATAGAGGTCGAATGCTCGAGTGACGGGAAATCCTGGGGTAAATCCCTGAGAAATGTAGAATCCGAGAATGGTCTAACTGTATTTTCGTGAGATCTAGGCTGTCGATGAAACGTTATTCCGTGATAAATCTGTTGTATACAAATCGTTATTTCGTGAAAAATCATACTCTAACGAATCGTTATTTCGTGATTATTTTATATCTGTAACGGGTGTTACCATCGTGTCTGGCATCTCGTTGAAGCGTAAGGTCCGCGATAGGCTTCTGGAGTGGAAGGAGAGGAGTCGCGGTTCGACGGCACTCATGGTCAACGGTGCGAGGAGGGTGGGCAAGAGCTACACCTGCATCGAATTCGCCAGGACGGAGTACGCTTCCAGCATCATCATAGACTTCAACAACATGAGCCCCGTCGTACGGGACATATTCGAGAACGACTCGTACGACCTGGACCGCTTCTTCTTCAGGATATCCGCGTTCTACAAGGTGAAGCTGCACGAGAGGGATACCGTATTCGTATTCGACGAGGTCCAGATGTATCCCAAGGCAAGGGCCCTGATAAAGTATCTGGTGGCGGACGGCAGATACGATTACATCGAGACCGGATCGCTGTTGTCCATAAGGACGAACGTGAAGGACATAGTGATCCCCTCCGAGGAGGAGGGCATAGACATGTTCCCCTTGGATTTCGAGGAGTTCCTGTGGGCGATGGGCGATCCCGCCACGATGGACGTGGTCAGGGATTCGTTCGACAGGCTGGCCCCGATAGGGGAGGCGTTCCACAGGAACATAATGGGGACCTTCAGGACCTACATGATGGTGGGAGGCATGCCGCAGGCGGTCCTGAAGTTCATCGAGTCCAGGGACCTGAACGATGTCGAGCGCGTGAAGAGGGGGATCCTGGACCTCTATCGGAAGGACATAGCCAAGTTCGCAGGGGGAGACGGCCCCAAGGTCCGGGGGATATTCGACAAGATCCCTTCCCAGCTCGCCAAGAAGGAGAAGAGGTTCGTCCTGTCCGCACTGGGAAGGAACGCGCGTCTCCGCGAGTTCGGCGATGCGTTCTTCTGGTTGTACGATTCCATGATCGTGAACGTGTGCGCCAACGCGTCCGACCCGTCATACGGACTGGTGATGAGCGAGGACGACCACAGGGTGAAGTGCTACATGGGGGACACGGGACTCCTGGTCACCCAGTCCATGGGACTGGACATGAACGAGGACCCGGACATACAGAGGATGATCCTGTTCGACAGGATAGGGCTGAACGAGGGCATGTTCATGGAGAACATCGTGGCCCAGGCGTTCCGTTCGCAGGGCATCGGACTGTTCTTCTACTCGAGGTCCGGCAGCGGGTCCAAGGACCGTATCGAGATAGACTTCCTGATTCGCAGAGGCGGGAAGGTCTGTCCCGTCGAGGTCAAGTCGTCATCGTTCGCCAGGCATGTCTCCCTGGACAAGTACCGGGCGAGGTTCGGGGAGCGCGTGGGGCAGCCGTACATACTCTATCAGAACGACCTCATGGTCCGTGACGGTATAGTGCATCTGCCGCTCTATATGGCGATGCTGCTGTGATTGGGGAATCCAGATCGATATGTCGTTGTTCAATCGAGAAAGAATCTACCTAAGCAGTAAGGATTCTAACGTTGTCTGGGTCGATATCTCAGTGTTTTTGAACAATGGGTGTTGTTCGATCTTAGAAAGGTCATGGAATAAAGGTCGCATTGACTATATTCTGGAATCCGAAAAGGAAGTATGACCTTCCATTCGAAGTTTTTAAGTTATGTATAATTGATATTGATTATAGTGTGCTTCAAATGCACACATGAGTATGTGGACTCATTTTTAGACTGGAGGCGTAATATGAATGGACCTAAAGTCTGTCTATTAACAATCGCGACCGTTTTGGTTGTAGGTATGTTGATGACAGTCCCTGTGAATGACACTGCAATTTCTGGTGAACCTGTTGGAACAGGTTCTTCAGAAGATGTATATTTGGCTGAAGTGGGGACAGAGAAGTATATGTCCTTACAGGATGCGATTGATAATAGCACTGGTGATGTGACAATCAAGCTATTGAGTGATATTAGCTATGGAACGATTAATCCCGGTTCAGTTTTGAAAACCGTAGCGACAATACCGAATGGCCGCACCATAGTCTTGGATCTCAACTCATACGATATCTCAGCACAGCTTCAAACTGATGCAGATACGTACGGGAATGCTCAGGTGATTCGTAATGAAGGAGTTCTGAAGATTACCGACTCTAGCGGTTCTCCAGGCACGATCAGTTCTTCTGCAACATATGGTTGTACATCGACTGTACGTAATCAGGGTGGAAGTCTGACCATTGAGAATATCATCATATCATCTCAGGGCGGAAATGCCATTCGTAATCAGAATGGGGATACTACAATAACAAGTGGAACCGTTTTTACCACTGGTGAGTTCAAGTCTTTTGACAACGGTACTGCTGCAATACATAATCGTGGCATCCTTACAATCAGTGGGGGGAATTTCTCCACAGAATATCAGGCTCCTGTATGGTATGGATCAGGTTCTGGACCTAGTACGACCATGATAAGCGGTGGAACTTTCAAATCAACCTATTCCGGTGTGGATGTGCAGGGAAGCGGTGGAACTGTCACGTTGACGGGTGGGACATATCATGTGGATCCCAGTGATTATGTTCAATATGATTGTTTCACATCCAAGGAATCCACTGGTTTCATTGTTATAGGTGCTAAGAATGAGATTTCTGTATCAAATATGGATGATCTTGAGAATGCATTGAGCTCTGCAGACTACAGCGGTATAACAATCATCGAAGATCTGACGATTGACAAGGAAATAACCTTACCCAATAATGCGTTTATGGAAATCTCACCTGGTATTACATTGACCATGGGTGGGGGGGGGGTACTGAATCTAAATGGCTATCTCCTCAATAAAGGACTCATCGATGTATCCACTATCGCTGATGGATACATCAATGATATGGGTCATTACGTAGACTTAGACGGGGAAATAATTGGTGTTCCGGGTCTCAATGATGGTGCGTACCACATAAAAACGGCCACTGAGCTGCAGTTGATGCATTTTGTGATGCTTGACAATTGTGATGATCGTGGTGTGTTTTCCAATGACATTGTTCTAGATAACGACATAGACCTCAATGGAATCAAGTTCTTGCCACTGGGATACGATGGAGAGGTAGCTTTCGGTGGGACATTATTCGGGAACAATCATACAATATCCAATTTGAAAATCGATCTTGCATCCGGGAGTATCGGCCTGTTCAGTGTCACGGAAGGTGCCAGTTTCCAAGATCTAACTATTGTGGGTGCAGATCTCCACACTCAGTCAGGAGTCATGGGTGCATTGGTTGGGGAACTTTATGGAAGTAGCAATTTCATCAATATCAAAATCTTTGGTGACTATGTAAATGATGCAAGCTACTACTGTGGAGGTTGGATTGGGTATCTGGGATACTACAGCAATACTCCAACTACGCAGAACTTCGTAAATTGTACGAATGAGATGAATGTTACAGGATGCTTCAATGTTGGTGCATTTTGGGGATCTTCGAGTACGGGGAGCGATCCAAGCGACAGATCGTCATATGTAACTATGATCAATTGTTCAAACACTGGAAATATAACTGCGACTGGTGGAACAATTGGAATCATAGGAGGATATGCATACAATGATGGTATTCTGTATAATTTCAAAAATACAGGTACAATAACGAAGGGAGACAGTGTTGTCAGCAATCCCACGTCATTTAGCAGTGGGAATCTTACGAATGAGACTGTGGATGTAGTGGCATATGTCTTTGATCTGGAGACTCAAAAAGTAGTGCCTTACAAGACATTGAATGATGCTTTTAACGGTGTTTCCGATGGAGAGACAATAACATTGCTCAGTGATGTTACAACGTCTGATAAGATTCAGATTTCAAAAGGGAGTATGGAAATCATTCTCGATTTGGGAGGTTATAAGATAAACATCGAAGGTTCGTCCGATGGAATCGATGAGCGTGATTTCATTTCTATCTCAGGAGGAGATACAACTCTGACGATTGTCAATGGGTCTATAAACGATAATCGTGGGAATGGCAAAGCTGTCGAATTCCGTACGATACACATAACCGGCGGTGTAGACCTCATTCTTGAGGATGTGACAATCAGTGCATATCCCCGTAGTGATAAGTCCTCTCCATACTATAACTACATAATTTATATGAATCCCAGTGGGAAAAACGGTGATGCCGCAGTGGGTTCTGTCGAACTGAGATCTGGTACCGAACTCAGGGAATTTGAGAATACATATGATACGTACGGGGTCGTAGGCGTGGCCATAATTGGTGCTTACGATGATGGAAATGCAGTGCCTCAGGATTACATCGGTATGAAGCTCACCGTTCTGGATGGTACGACGATAGACGTATCGGGCATCGCTATCGCGGGAAATGGTTCACGTCATGGAACCACGATTGACATACAGGGTGGAACAATCAAGGGAGCCCTGGGGGTGTATCATCCGCAGATGGGTATTATGACAGTGTCTGGATCGGGGACTACAATTGAAGGTGTGGATTCAGGTATCGAGATTCGTGCAGGATATCTGACCATAGACGATGGGACCATATCATCTACATCTTCCCCTACAGAGACACGTCCAGACGGGAGCGGGACCACGACCGAAGGTGCGGGATTGGCAATATCTCAGCATACGACAAAACTAAATTTGTCCGTGACCGTCAATAATGGAAAGCTCGTTGGATACTCTGCACTGTATCAGAGCAACCCAATGAATAACGATCAAGCATCCATAGACAAGGTATCGATCTCGATTACTGACGGATTGTTCAAAACAGATAACGGTGGCACACATCCGATATACAGCGAGAACCTCTCAGGATTCATTACCGGCGGTATGGTTTCGTTCTTTGATTCCAGTAGGGATTCGAAGTATATTGCAACCGGTTATGTGGCTGAAGAGTCCACATTTGAAGGTTTGACAGTGTGGAAGGTTCAAAAAGCTATGGTTTTTTCAGATGGGGTGTACTACATCACAATTGAAGATGCCATTGCTGCTGGAATATCTCAGATGAGATTGGAGACAGATGTGATGCAGAATATTGTGTTCCCGTCTGGAACGGTTCTCATAGATCTCAACACATACAGTATCTCTGGAACTGTGACTAATGCCGGATCATTGACTTTTACTGGATCGGGGACTGTTGCATCTGTTTTGCTTTCTGCGACCGGGGCTACCTTATCAGTGAATGGTCCAATCGTCACTAGCGTCTCTGATAATGTCTCCAACTACCATATTGTGACATCGACCAATGGTGATGTAAAGACGTACAGTCTTGCCAGGGATTCGTCGGGAGGCGGTGGAACCATCACCCCACCGATAAAGCCTGATGAACCGAAGACTGACGTAGAGGAGCATCCAGACGGATCGACGACTGAGACGACTACCGAGACAATTAAGAATCCCGATGGTTCCAAGACCGAGTCGACGACTGTGGTGGAGAAGGACCCCGAGGGTAATGTAACAGGATCCATCATCACTGAGACCACAACCTCTGAGAAGACGGAGGGGGATGTGAAGGAGACCATCGTAGAAACTACTGTGATCGAGAAAGATTCCGAAGGGAACAGGATAGGGTCCACATCCAGTTTCACGACCACGACTATAAGCGGTACGACAACGACCGTGACCGAGAAGGAGGAGGTCAAGGATGCGGATGATAACGTCACGTTCTCTACTGAGAAGGTCACGGAGACTACCAAGATAGATGGTGGTTTCGTGATGTTAGAAACCACCGAGGTCATGGATTCCAAAGGGGATGTCACATCCTCCACGGAGGTCGTCAAGGCAGAGTCCGATGATGGTAGTGTTAGGACCGAAGCTATGGTGGACTCTGAAAGTACCAAGGTTAATACCACCGTGTCCGTTTCGTCTGGACCGGTGGACGATGCTTTGATACGTCAGGCTGTAGTTCTGACCGAGGCAGTATCGGAAAAGGTCTCTGCCGAATCCTCTGGTAAGGTTATCCAGATAGGGACCGATTCGGAATCGACTGCGGATATTACACTCAGTCCTGGGTCAATGATCGCCATAATGGATATTGGAGCTGAATTCAAGGTCGTGTGTCAGACTGGGTCCATGCATCTTGATTATGATGTGATCGGTACCCTTACCGAACCAGGAAAGGATGTCACAGTCCGGATGTCGGAGTCCGATGATTCGGATCTTACGGAGGCTCAGCAATCCTCTAAGGGAGATAGTTTCGGGTTAATCCTGACGGCGACTGTTGGAGCTGACAAGTACCATCTGCTTGGTGGGACTGTTACGGTCATGATACCATACTCTGATTCCATGGGTGCAGATCCCAAGGCCCTTGGAGTATTCTACATCGACGGGGATGGGACACGTAAGTTCATGGAATCAGTGTTTGATGAGGCCATGAAGTCGTTCGTCTTCCAGACGGATCACTTTTCGTTGTTTGTCGTGGATGAATTGCCTGCGCCCGAATTAACCAATGATAGTAATACGATGGTCTACATCGGTGTTGCAATCGTTGTGATCGCTATCGTGTTTGTGGCTGTAGTGGCTCTACATAAGCGTATTTGAGGTCTCAGCCATTATGGCCCAGGTTTTGGATACTTGGGCCATCAAACTCTTTTCCATAATGTTTGAGTGATCATCATAGGTTGGAGGATCATCCTTTGAACGTCATATAATGGGGCATCGCCCCTCCATTCTCCACAGAATGCAAAGTCGCCTAGTAATTCCCAGGTCATCTGAATATTCTGTGTACATCCGTCGATGGATCCAGATGTCCATGTGCAGACAAGGTGAATCATTTTAAGACATCATCTCTCATAACATGCGTAGGATGGGTCCGGTGAAGATCCGTGGAATCCGAGAGAACCTCGCCGGGCCCCTGTTCGTAATGTCGAAGATCGGGTGGAACGTATCGATGAAGGCTTTGTTGAATGACTATCTGAAACCCCATTGGAAGGAGGTCCTCCTTCTTCTGGCTCTCACATTGCTGCAGGTCTTCGTACAGCTGCAGGTCATGGCCCACACCAAGAGCATTCTGGACGACGGTGTCGCGACCTCCGACATGGATTTCGTGGTGTCCTCCGGCATCAGGATGATCGCCCTGACCGTCCTGTACGGTCTTTGCATGGTGGCGGTGTCGTACCTGGCATCCCGCCTGACGTCGACCATCACCTGCGACATACGCAAGGACGTCTTCTCCAAGATCCTGTCCTTCTCGCAGTCCGATTTCAATCGTTTCGGCGGAGCCAGCCTGATGACCCGCGTGACATCCGACACCACGCGCGTCCAGATCTTCTTCATCGACATACTCCGCGATGCCATGCAGGTCCCGGTACTGATAATCGCCCTGACCCTGGCGGCGGCGTTCATAAACCCGACCCTGTGTGCGGTCCTGGTCGTGGCATTCGCGATAACGATGGCGTTCCTCTTCGTGAAGAGCTTCAGGACATTGCCGATGTTCATGAAGGTCCAGCAGAAGCTGGATGTCCTGAACGACCTGTTCAGGGAGAAGCTGGACGGGGTCCGTACCATCCGCGCCTTCGGAAGGCAGTCCCACGAGATGCGCAGGTTCGATGACATGAACGACGACCTAAACGAGGCGTCGTACCGTGCATCGCTGAAGCTCTACTACCTCACGCCCGTGGGTCTCCTGGCGATGAACCTGTGCATACTCGTGATATATTATCTGGGATCCATGGAGCTGCAGTCGGGCATCGTGGAGATCTCCGACCTCATCCTGTTCTTCCAATACATAACCTACTTCATCAGCTGTCTGGCAATCGTGCCTTTCATCGTGAGGGTCATACCGAAGACCATCGTGGCATCGGAGAGGCTGGAGGAGGTCCTCGGCACCGAGCCGTCCATGGATACGGCCGACGATGTCCAGGTGGCCTCGGGCAGCGACATAGAGTTCAGGGACGTGTCCTTCGGATATCCAGGTGCCAAGAGCGTCGTGTCCGGGATAAGCTTCAAGGTGAAGGCCGGGACGACCACGGCGCTGATAGGCTCCACGGGTTCCGGCAAGACTACGATAGTGAACATGGTCAATCGCATGTGCGACCCTACGACGGGAAGCGTCCTGATCGGAGGGGTCGATGTCCGCCGGATGGATCTCGTCGCACTGAGGGATTCGGTGTCCGTCGCGAGCCAGAGGACGATGGTCCTCAACGACACCGTGTACGCAAACGTGTCCATGGGGTCCGGCATATCACGCGAGGATGCGTACGAGGCGTGCAGGCTGTCGCTATTCTCGGAGGCCCTGGACGGGATGCCCGACGGTCTGGACACGGTCATGGCCCAGGGAGGGATGAACGTCTCCGGGGGACAGAGGCAGAGGCTGTCGTTGGCGAGGGCCGTGGCGAAGGATGCAGACGTCTATGTGTTCGACGACTGCTTCTCCGCGTTGGACGCCAAGACCGAGGCCGCGGCCAGGAGGAACATCAAGGAGCATCTGAAGGGGAAGACCGTCCTGATGGTCGCCCAGAAGATCAGCACGATCCGCGATGCGGACAACATCATAGTCATGGACAAGGGCAGGATAGTCGCACAGGGGACGCATGAGTCCCTCATGCGGGAGTGCGGGCTCTATCAGGAGTTCCATGCCATACAGTCATACGTGTCGAAGGAGGGGATGGAGTGAAGGCACAGAGTCAACAGTCGTCCATGCACCTCCTCGGAAGGCTGTTCGCATACATGGGGAAGAACAGGAAGCTGGTATGGCTGTCCGTGGCCGTCATGGTCATCGGGAGCTTCGCGCTCACCTTCGCTCCCATGAAGGCGGGGGATGTGCTGGACTATCTCAGTGCATGCATGTCCGACGGGATTCCGATCGACCTGTCTCATGTCGCAATGGCCCTGGTGCTGATAGCCGGGCTGTACGTCGCGGGACACGGGTTCAGCATAGTGTCCGGGAGGTGCATGCTGAAGGTCTCCAGGGATGTGACGTACAACTTCCGCCGTTCGCTTCACAGGAAGCTCCACAACCTTCCGATCAACTACATGGACGTCCATCCCCACGGTGACGTCACCGCATGCCTCACCAACGACATGACCGCCATGGAGTCCCTGGTCGAGACGGACCTGGCCACCCTGATCAGCAACGTGATCGTTCTGGTCTTCGTGCTGCTGATGATGGTCGTGATCAACCCGATGCTCGCGCTCGTCTACCTCGCACTGATGCCCGTGGCGTTCCTGCTCACCAAGGCCATCGCCAAGAGGACCCGCAGGAACTTCAAGGTGCAGCAGGAGACCGTCGGGGAGCTGAACGGGTACATGGGAGACGTGATCTCCAACCATTCGCTGGTGAGGTCCTACAACATGGAGGGGCTCTCGAAGGATTCCTTCAGCGAGATCAACATGCGCTCCCACAGGTCGTATGTGAAGGCCAGGTTCCTGTCCGGGTTGATAAACCCCCTGAGCACGATCATAAACAACATAGGCTACATCTGCACCGCGGTCTTCGGGGCCTACCTGATCATGCAGGGCGACCTGACCATAGGGGGGTTCCTGGCATACCTGATGTACGGCCAGATGCTGAGCGGACCGCTCATATCCACCGCGACCTCGCTCGGGCAGATCCAGCTTGGATTCTCCGCCATGGAGAGGCTGTTCGACATCCTGGACACCGAGGAGGAGCCTGACGAGTCCGGGAAGGGCTCCATTGATCCCGCGTCCATACGCGGCGAGGTGAGGTTCGACGATGTGGTCTTCGGATACACCCCGGACAGGACCCTCTTCGACGGCGTCTCGTTCACCGCCGAACCCGGGACGGTCACTGCCATAGTGGGCCCGTCCGGCGCCGGCAAGACCACGGTCATAAACCTGCTCATGAGGTTCTACGAGATCCAGGGCGGAAGCATCACGCTCGACGGGATGGATACCAAGGACATCAACAGGAACGACCTCAGGAAGGCGTTCGGCATGGTGCTCCAGGAGTCCTGGGTGTTCGGCGGTTCCGTCGCCGAGAACATAGGCTACGGGAAGGAGGGGGCGACCATGGACGAGATAAAGGCGGCCGCCCGTGCGGTCGGGTGCGAGTCGTTCATAGAGACTTTGCCCGACGGGTACGATACGAGGATAAGCGAGGAGAACTCGGGGATATCCGTCGGGGAGAAGCAGCTGCTGGTCCTGGCAAGGACCGTCCTGTCGGACCCGAGGATCCTGATACTGGACGAGGCGACCTCCAACATGGACACCAGGACCGAGGCCCTGGTCACAAAGGCGATGGAGGACATGATGGAGGGCAAGACGACCTTCATCATCGCACACAGGCTGTTCACCATAAGGAACGCGGACAAAATCATTTTCATGAAGGGCGGGAGCATACGCGAGGTCGGTTCGCACGACGAGCTCATGGCACTGGACGGCGAGTACGCCGACATGTATCGCAGTATGTCCTCCTGAAGAGGTGTTTGAAGTGGATATAATCGAGAATATGAATGGAAGGGACCTGACGTTGAAGCTTACGGGGAGGCTTGACACCAACACCGCCCCGGAGCTGGATGCCAGGATCAGGAACATGGCGGGCATGGACAGCCTGACATTCGACATGTCCGAGCTGGAGTACATATCCAGCGCAGGGCTCAGGGTGATACTGTCGACCCACAAGGTGATGTCCAAACAGGGTGGCATGAGGATCATAAACGTCCGTGACACGGTGATGGAGGTCTTCGAGGCCACAGGGTTCACCGACGTCATGGATATAGAGTGAGGTGTGCCCCTTGGACATGGAAAAGCTGTCCCTTCCCGGGAAGATGAACATGGGGTGCTACGCTCAGGGGAAGCCCATCCTCTCCGAGTTGGAGGAGATGACCAAGGACCCTATGAGGTACAATACCGAGTTCCTTCTGAAATTGCTCGATGACAACAAGGACACCGAGTACGGGAGGGAGCACGGGTTCGCCGACGTAAGGTCCGTGGAGGAGTTCAGGAGACGCGTCCCGATCACCACCTACGACGACTATGCCGGATACATCTACAGGATGACAGAGGATGGTGAGAGGGACCTCATCACATCCTACAACGTCATCCACTATGCGAAGACCTCCGGGACCATGGGGAATCCGAAGAGGATCCCCGTATCCGACCGGGCGATGGGGATCATGAACAGGTACAACATCCAATGCCGCACCGCCATGACGTGCGACAACATGGGATTCGATTGGGTGGACGCGCCCACCCTCAACCTCATCGAGTCGCAGATGACGTATCTGAAGAGCGGTGCGACGTACGGTGCGATATCGGCCAAGGTGATCAGGGAGATGGGAGAGGTCCTGTCACAGCTCATGACCTCCCCCGAGGAGGCTCTGGTGCCCGATCCGAAGACCAACACACGTTACCTCCATGCCAGGTTCGCCCTGATGAACAGGGATGTCACCTATGTGTCGTTCAGCTTCTCCAGCATACTTCTGGAGCTGATGCAGTACATCGAGAGGGACTGGGAGATGCTGGTCGAGGACATCCGTGACGGGACGATAGACGAGAGCGTGAAGATGCCCGCCGATGTCAGGAGCAGCGTCCTGTCCAAGATAGTGCCTATGCCCGAGAGGGCCGCGGAGCTCAGGGCGATCTTCGAGCAGGGGTTCGACGAGCCGGTCATGCCGAGGATATGGCCGCGCATCGCACTGTTCTGCGGGGTCGCCACAGGAGGCTTCGCCTCCTATTACAAGAAGCTCACGGACCGCTATGCCGGTCCGAACGTCAGGTTGTGCTACGTCGGTCTGAACGCTTCCGAAGGGTTGCTGTCCCTGCCCATAGCCCTCGACGACCCGGACACCGTCCTGCTTCCGGACAGCATGTTCTACGAGTTCCTGCCGATAGACTCGGACGATCCGAACGACATCGTGGCCATGGATGGGGTGGAGGTCGGGAAGACGTATGAGATCATCATAACCAACCTGTCCGGATTCTACCGTTATCGCATCAGGGATGCCGTGAAGATCATGGGCATGCACAACAACACCCCGACCATACAGTTCCAGTACAGGATAGACCAGACCATCAGCATGCTCGGGGAGAAGACGACGGAGCTGGCCCTCAGGAATGCGGTCGATAGGGTCGAGAGGGACCTGGGATTCACGGTCACGGACTTCTCCGTCCTGAGCGATCCGGACCATGAGCCTATGCGTTACATGTTCCTGATGGAGGCCGTGAGACCGAAGACGCTGTCCCGCGAGGACATAGCCGCGGCCCTCGACCGCGACCTCTGTGAGAGGAACCCGTCATACGGGGACAAGGTCGCGAAGGGCATGCTGGACCGTCCGGGCCTGGAGTTCGTCCAGCCCGAGACATACCTCCTGTACAGGGACCTGATGATCTCCAAGGGGGCCTCGTCCGCGCAGCTGAAGCCGCCCAGGATAATATCGAACGACATACAGAAACGCTTCTTCATGGTCCTCCTGGACGAGGACCAGAGCTGAGAGAAACCGATTTAGGGGGGGGGGCATCACGGGTTCCTGGGTGCTCCCCTGTACCTCAGGAGCAGCATGGTTATGTCGTCGAACTGCTCCGACCCGCCCATGTGGTCCAGGACATCCGACCTTATGGCCTCCACGATCTCGTCCACGGGCCTGTCCTGCATCTCGTCGACCTTTCCGAGGAGCCTCTCCTCGCCGTAGAACTCCTTGTAATCGTCGTTGGCCTCCGTCACGCCGTCGGTGTACAGCAGGATCATGTCTCCGGGGAGCAGCGTTTCACCGTAGCTCTTGTACGTGATGTCCCCCATCGCGCCCAGAACGAGTCCGGGCCTGGTCTTCAGGAGGGCCGCAGCCTCGCCCCTGCGCTTGATGACCGGGGGGCTGTGTCCCGCGTTGGCGAAGCGGACCTCCCCGGTTCCGACATCCAGGATGCCCATCCATGCGGTGGTGAACATGCATCTTTCGTTGTCCTTGGACACTCCGTAGTTCACGGCCCCGAGGATCTCTCCCGGTTCGGACCCGGGTGTCGCATGCCCTTCCAGCAGGGACTTGGTCACCGCCATGACCAGGGCCGCCGGGACCCCCTTCCCCGACACGTCTCCTATAGCGAATGCGAGATGGCGGTCGTCGATCATGAAGAAGTCGTAGAGGTCCCCTCCGATGAACTTCGCGGCGGACATGGAGCCGTATACGTCCACACCGGCACTCTTCACGGAGTCGAAGTCCTTCGGGATGAACGACTCCTGGATCGCTCCAGCGATGTTCAGTTCGGTGACCAGCCTCTCCTGTCTGACGCTTAGGTCCCTGACATCCTCGACGTAGGTCTCGATGTCACTCGTCATCTTCGACAGGGACACGGCCAGGTCCCCGATCTCGGAATCCTCCGAGAGGTATTCCCTGTAGGTCTCCATCACGGACCCCGTGTTGGCGGACATGTCCTCGCTGGAGATGAAGTGCCTCGCGGCGCCGGAGATGCGGGCGAGCGGCTCGGACACGGTGCGCTCCACATACCAGAGTACGACGAGCATGGGGACGGTGAATGCGATGAGCGACGCTCCGACGTAGAACGGGATCATGGTGACGTTCCCGTGGCCGGTGAAATCGGTGAGCACTCCGGCATACGTCAGCATGGCGACGGTGAGTCCGATCGCCAGCGCGGATATCAGGAACATCAGGATGATGCGATCCGTCAGATTGCCGATGAACCTGCCCCTCTCTTTCGGATGTCCATCCCCGCAGCGGTCGGCGACGGGGTCCATCGGCTTCAGGAGGAACAGCAGGAGCAGCGCGTTCGAGAATGCCACGACAAGGGGGACGTGGTTGGTGTAAGGGAATGCCAGGAGGGCGACGACCGGTATTGTGAGCCCTCCCAGGAGGGCAAGGTCGAACAGAGCGGGATGCACCCTGCGTCTGATGTCGTCCTGCGGGGTACCTCCCGCATGCGGTGAGCCCAGAGGTATGCGGAAGTATCTCATGATCATGACCAGGACGAACCCGATGAGCGGTGCGAACGCCACGACATTGATCAGGATCACGACGTCGTCGAACGTGAACTGGAACGAGTCGAAGATCAGGCCGTAGAGCAGTATGTATGCCGCGTTGTAGGCCAGGCTGGATATCGCCAATACCAGGAGGAACTTGTACACGTTGTACGCGGAGTTCAGGAGTGGGCGCTCGCATCCCCTGTGGTTGAGCGTGCTGTACCAGATCCTGTACGGGATGTACGACACCATGAACACGGTCACCAGGTCCATCATCGACGGTCCCAGGGGGATCCCGTTGGACATGTTGATCGCGAAGTTGACGATCGTCGCCCCCAGGGACCCGAACGGTCCGAGGAGCAGGCCGACTGCGGAACAGACGGCCACGTCGGGCATGAGGTCTATGGGCAGGCTGTGGTCTATGACCGCGACCACCGATGTGATGAGGATGGACAGCACCAGGGCCCTCACGTCCTCTATCGAGAACGCACCTTTGAATCTCGTCAGTCCGCAGTCCATTTGAACGGTCTTGGCATCCGTATTTTCCGGATAAAACATTTCTGAGACTGTGTGGTCCGATTTATATGGGAACGGTCAGATGATCTGTACCATCTGATTGATCGGTGGTTTGTCCTCGGTCGGGTCCGTGATGCACAGGTACTTGAAATCGTGTTGTTCGTAGTATGGGATGAGTTCGTCTGGGCAGTCTACTCTTATCACGCGGCACCCTACGATTCCGTTGGCTTGTTTGATGAGTTCGACCGCGTCCTCCAGTAGGTCTGCCCCCATCCCCTTGTACGAGTAATCGGCTCTTCCTAGCTGACCGAGGAGATAGCTCTGAGCGACATTGTTGTCCGGGTCGATGTTCATCTTCTTGCTCAGCGACTTGGCCACGTTCTGATCGTCAGGAACACGCAGGCATCTGATCGAGAGTGTATAGTACCCTGCAATTCTCCCTTCCATTATGGCTAAGTATGTTCTGGCCATACTTTTCTTTTCGAAGATGATTGCTTTGTTGTGAAGAAAATCCTCTCTATCGAGATCACGGGAGCAGACGAATGATCTGAGATAGGTTTGGAGTTCCGATTCGTCCATGGAATCAATCAGTGTTCCGAGAGCCGCGGTCCGATATGATTTCATAGTTTCACCGTGCGAAGCAGTTTGACCGCTTCTTCGGGATCCCTGATGGGGAGGACGGCATTGGACGTGTCTATGGGCCCGCGACGGTCCGCCTCGTCGAAAGCTTCGATCAACCTGTCCACTTCCTCCTGAGTCTTCAGCACGATGTCCTGATAGAACGATTGCGTTGCCATGCTCTCACCTCGTACCGTGTATATTGTCCCTCCTTATAAACATTGTCAGAGGACAATCGTCCCCTCGGTGTCGCCGTTATAAATACGGACCATGGGATTCCATCCTCGTTTTCCGATGTCGGGGGTGTGTCGAACGGACGAGATCACGGTATCATCCGATGCGGGGAACCTGTATGGGGTCCTCGATTTCATCATGGGCCATCTGGACGGTCATGAGGTGTCCGGGAGGTCCGTCGCACAGCTGGAGCTGGCCGTGGAGGAGGTCTTCGCCAACATATCCAAGTACGCGTACCATCCCGGCGAGGGGGAGGTCTCCGTCGCCTGCGAGTTGGACGAGGGGATGCGTCTGAGGGTCCGTTTCATGGATAGGGGGGTTCCGTTCGACCCGCTCCGGAGGCCCGATCCCGATACCACCATGCCGATGGAGGACCGTCCCATCGGGGGACTGGGGATATTCCTGGTGAAGAGGAACGTCGACAGCATCGAGTACTCCCGTACGGACGGGAGGAACGTGCTGACCATCGAGAAGGTCATGTGACCCGTCTTCTCCGAGGACCGTATCCCGTGTCAGAAGGTACCGCCGGGGGGAGAGCCCCGGCGTAAGGAGGGACACGGAGGAATACACATCCATTTCACCAGATGTCCCGGTTTAGCGTCATCTCTGAGGCTTGTGATCCACTGAGCGTGATCTTTGAATTGGAGGCCGTTCTCCGTACGGTCTCCCGTGTCCTGTGAACTCTAATGGGTCCGGGACCTCCCATCCAGGAGGTCCCGCTCCGAGACCCGTTTGCTCTTCAGGTTCGTCGCGTGTTCTGTGAGTCCGGGTCCTTTCGGACCCTGTGTTTGCTCTTCAGGTGATTGGTCGATAGCTTCCGCTCAATCATCAGGTTCCGATCAGCTCCTCATGAGCCTCATGGCGACGATGATGGCCATGACGACGATGAGGACGACGAGGATGATCAGCAGGTAGTCGGTGATTCCCATGCCGGACTCTGCGGGTGCGTCAGGAGAGGCGGGGACGAATCCGGACTTCTCGATACCGGTGAGCTGGAATGTCACAGTGGCATTGAGCATCATCGGGTTGTCAGAAGGTGAGTCCTCGGGCACTCCGGAGATGGTGAAGCTCATTCCGGACGTGGTGCAGGTCGCACCCTCTGCAACTGCTCCGCTGATGGCCAGCTTCGCCTCTCCGCTGAATCCGTTGGCGAGCGTGTACTCGATGGTGTGGGTTCCTGCGGTGAGGTTGACGTTGCTGACATACATTCCAAGGATGGAGATGTACTGCATGAGGTTGCCGTCGATGGAGACGTCATTGATTCCCTCGTTGGCGAGGACGGCGATGGTGTAGATGTCGTACTTCACGTTGGCGGAGACCTTTGCAACATCTCCGATGTAGGTGAAGTTCTCCTTCTCGTCAGAGGTCCAGGGCTTGTCAGTATCGATCTTTCCATTCTCGACGGGGATGTCGAAGCTAGCGGAGGTGACCTCGTCAATCTCGTATGTGTCAGCAGTCTTGTCGTACACAGTCATCCAGAGGTCGTCTCCGACGTAGAACTCGGTGGACTCGTAGCCCTCGATGCCCTTCTTAGTAGCGTCATCGAGCACAGCTCCGTTCGAAACGAAGATCTGAGCTCCACTGACAGGACCATTGACGGTCGCAGATGCTCCAGTGTTGTCCTTCTCGGTCTTCATCGTGGCCTCTCCGACATAGATCTTTTCGGAAACGAGGAAGTTTCCAGGTGCGGAGGTGCTGGTGGGGGCTGCGACGGAGACCACTCCGCCATCCATGATCTTCACGTTGGCAGCGTTGAGGATCTTTCCGGAAGCGACGGTGACAGTTCCCTCGATGACGAGGGTGTTGAACTGTGCTCCATCGGATGCGAGCGTGGCTCCGGAAGCGACGATGAAGTCGACGGTCTCAGTGCTAAGTCTGGTGGTTCCAGTGAAGGTTCCGGCAGACAGGGTGACCGTCGCACCCTTGATCTTTGCGTCTGCCTTGGCGAACTGCTTGTTAGAATCAAAGGTGAGCTTTCCATCCTTGTCCTCGACATAGAGGTCCTTGACGTTCTTCGCGGTGATGGTGACGTCCCCGACTGTGACGGATCCGTCGAGCTGACCGTTGATGTTGAGCTTGGAACCGACAAGTGTAACGGAGGATGCCACGAGCTTCCCGTCGACGACCAGGATGTCGCAGTCGTCGGTCGCATCGAACACAATGTCTCCGGCATTGACGGTCCCATTCAGGGTGATGTCGCCATTGATGTCTGCGATGTTGGCGAGAGCGACGGACAGCGGGGATATGACATAGTATCCGTCGATATCCTTATAGTACGCTCCGGACACGGGAACTCCCTGGGACAGGAGCTGTTTTCCTTCGGCATCGTATTTTGCATCGATCTTCGCCTTGACGATTCCGTTGACGACGATCACGCTAGTGTTCTCTTCGTTATCCGTTCCACGGTTGATGGCATCCTTGGCAAAGGTGGTCTCTGCTCTGACCTCTTTGTCCGTCAGGAGGACTCCGTCCACGGTTAGGGTGATCCCATCGTTCACGACGATCTCCGTAGTGTCAGCATCGACGACCTTCACAGTGACCTCGGCGGGAATCGTAAGGTTGCTGCCTATGGTCAGGGCTCCGTCCTTGGAGACCTCGATGGTCTCTCCGGGGTTTGCCTCTGAGAGTGCGATCGCAAGGGTGGTCCACTTGGCCCATCCGTTCTTGACGACCTTTCCATCCTTGATCTCATAGGATTTGACGTCGCTCACGATCTCTCCGCTCACCTTGGTCTTGTTGTTCGCGTAGACGGTTCCGTCCACGACAGTGATGTTGGATCCGCCGTTGAGCTTCCCGGTGGCATCAATGGTCAGTTTGACTCCGTTGTGGTCCTTCGCGCATCCGATGTTCAGCTTCCCCTTCACATCGAGGGTCTTGTCGGCAGGGACATCATTGGAGGCGGTGAGCTCCTGAGCTCCCAGCACCTCGACCTTCTTCACATCAGCGTTAGCATTCAGGACGTCGAGTGCTGCATCTGTGGTGACGTAGTTGTACACATCGTCCTTGTTCGAATCAACGGTCATGTACAGCGCGCCGTTGACGATCGCGGAACCACCGTTGGAAGTCTTGATCGCCTTGGAGGCAACGATGCTTCCGGCATCCTTCAGGCTGACTCCCTTCAGGGAATCGAGACTGCTGCTATTTGTGTTCTCGGAGGTGAACGTTCCTGCGAGGGCATCGATCTTCCCGGTGACGGTCAGATTGGTTCCCGCGGTCATCTTGAGGGCATCCTTCTTTCCGAGGGTGAGTTCGGAAGAGACGGTAAAGTTCGCTCCATCGAGTGCGATGTTCCCGCTCGTGACGTTGTCCTTGTCGTTGGAAGACGTCTCGACGGTGTCAGAGCTCTTGATGATCCCAGAGACGTCCACGGTCGTCTCGATCTTCTCGGTCTGACCGGTCTTCACGACCTTCGCGGTGGCAACGATGGTTATACCGCCGGTGCTGTATGTGTTGGTATCCGTTCCGCCGATCTTCTTGGTAACGGACACAGTCACTTTCTGGACCATCTCGTTCTCAAGGTCCTTGATCTTGAGATTCTTGTCGATGTTAACGACGAAATTCTTCTCGGACTTTCCGATGGTAAAGTTCTGGATGTCGACAATCGCTCCAGATTTCATTGTGTTAACTATGACGAAGGTGGGTGCAGGAACTTCGGAATCGTAAACTACGGACCCGCTGTTCTCTATCACATCTTTCTTCTGATCCGTATTCGTTCTCTTAATGGCCCCATTCACAGTGAGCACGGAGTCTTCGGAAACGGATATGATTCCACTTGTTCCATCATTTGCTCCAAGGGTCACGACTCCGCTCTCCGCTACGGCCGCATTGGCGTTGAAGATGACTTTACCGCTGTAAACGTTGAGTTCTCCGTCGATCTGGACGTCTCCGTTGATGGTTGCGATGGCGCTCGCTCCGTTTATCCTGAACTCTCCGGCAGGAATTGCCGCAGCATTTCCGGTGGCTTCGATTCCGTCTTCGATCACGACGGATCCGTCGATCTCGGCGCTGGCGAACCCTCCCTCAAGGATGAGCTTTCCGCCGGACTCGATGGTGATGGACATCCCTTCGGGGACAACAAGCTGTCCCTCAATCCTGACAATCGCACCATTCCTGATTACGAGGCTGTCAGTGACGTTGACAATCTGATCCTTTCCGAAGAAGAGGTCCTTCCCAGTCTCGGTCTTGTTGATGACTCCTCCAAGGTACGCGTCCTCCATCGCAGAAGGATCGACCTCGATCTTGACTCCGTCTACGACCTTGGAGTCGTATTTCGAATCAGGTCCGAACTGGACGGTTCCGACGGGGGCATTACTGTCACCGACGACCGCGCTACCAGTAAGGTTTTCATCTTTAGAGAGCCCTCCGAGGACTTTAAGGACTGATTTCTCTCCCTCCATCTGAATGGCACTGGCAGTATTCAGGGCCTTGTCCTCGGGAATGGTCGCTGTGGAATTGTTGGCAATCTCAATTGTCAGTGTACTCGGTACGTTACCATAGATCGTGGTCTTTCCGTTGAGTGCAAGGTTAGTAAACGTAGGTGTAGACGGAGCTTTGGTCGTGGCGTCCTGGGGAATCATCTTCCAAGCGTTATCGCCACTTAGGATCAATGCAATCGAATTTCCAGTTCCGACCGCATAGTTTCCGTCTTGGACGTTCACTGTCGCAGCATCGTGGATCGTGGAACTATCGGCATACGCTCCGTTAATTCCAGTCATGGTGTCGATGGTCAGTTTCACCCCATTGTCGTAGTTGATTCCAGCGTTCCCAGAATCATCGGTGGAACAGCCGGACATGGATACGGTGCAGTATCCAAGTGTGAACGCACTTCCATGGTAATTGGATACGTCTATGTTGGTCAGAGTTACTGTAGCATCTTTGCTGGCTACGTTCACTCCGCCGTATGCTTTGGTTCCACAGTCAATGTCAAGGTTCTTGATCTCCAATGTGGAGGCCAATCTCACGTTTATGACATTGATCGCACCCTGTGCATTTTCTTTGTAGTCGCCTGTGAATGTGGTACCTTCGATTGCAGTGATTTTATGATTGTTACCATTAATCACTTTGATCTTGGTGTTGTCCACAGGAATGCTCTCATCAACACCCGTGAGGTCCGAATCGAGAACGATGGTGGTCTCGTTACCAGTGTAGCTGGAACTCAGCACATTCTTCAGTTCACTCACGGTGGAGACGTGTTTCTCCGCCGTTTCGGAACTCTCAACGCCCTCAGAAACAGGCGTCACTGCGCAGAATGCGCAGAACACCATTGCGAGGACGGCGACAGCCGCGAGGAGTTTGAGCTTGCACTGCCCCCCCCCCCGTGACTTCCATTTTATTCGTTTTCATGTGATTTCCTCCGAAGGTTTGAATCTCCGGTACAGGCGCCTGAGTCCCCGTCTCTCTCCAGATATGGGGTCCCTGCGCCTATGTGACCGATTCACGCCCTCGGATATATCAGATGTCGGCACAGATTCCAACGGAGTGTTAGGAAAACGGCCTGTTTCACACCCTCGTATCACATCATTCCGCCGTCACGGGCCCCTCCGCGTTTCCCAACAGCCTCCCGGCCACGAGGACAGCTATTCCGAACACGGCGACCGCCGCCCCGGCCACATGGAACGCGGGCCCGTACCCGAGCATCGCTATGATCGGGCCCATTATTACCGCAGACAGCGAGGTCCCCAGGTTCATCAGGCACGCGTACACCCCCATGGTCCTACCCTGGGCGGACGCGGGGGACATCATGGCCAGGCCGTTGGTTATCGTCGGCATCCCTATCCCCAGGCCGACCCCGAGTATCCCCACGCCCACGCTCAGGACCGCTATGTCATCCACGGCGAACAGCACCATCGCGACCGCCTGCAGGACGAACGCGGCGAACAGCACCACGGGGTACCTGGGGATGCGGTGCATCCTCGAGTACACCATCGACGTGACCGTCTGCGTCAGTCCCATGAGCGCCAGGATCAGCCCGCACACGGTCATGCTCTGCCCCATGGCCGTCAGCATGTCGGACAGGTTCACCGTGACGATGAACATCACGAACATCAGCATGAATATCGACGCGTACATGACGGCCATGTGCGGCCTCGAACCCTCCGCGAACCTCTGCGGAGCGCCCTGCGTCCTGTCCGGGAACGTGACGTCCCTCACCGCGACCAGCCCCATCAGGAGTATCGGCAGCGCTATGAGGTAGATCAGGAACGGGGTGTTCCACGCGACGTCGGCCATCACCCCGCCGATCGCCTCGAGCACGACGCCCCCGAACCCCATGAACGCGGACTGGACGGCCATGACCCTGCGCCTCTCGTCCCCGTCGTAGTACACTCCCATCAGGCCGGTGGCCGCCGTCGATATCCCCGCTATGCCGACTCCGAGGAACACCCTCGTCGCCAGGAGCGTGTAGATGTCCGTGCAGAAGTATCCCGCCACGCCGGCCGCTATGAACACCGCCAGCGATGCGATCAGGGTCCTTGCCAGGCCCGCCCTGTCCGCCAGGTATCCCATTGGGAACCCGAGTATGGCGACCGTCAGGGACGGGAGGGATACGATCATGGACACGAGGAACTTGCTCGCGCCCAGCTCCACCTCGATGCCGTGGAGGGACGGCGACACCGCCGCCGACCCCATGAGCACCATCATGGATGCCATCAGGAGGGCCAGCTTCGTCATCCCCGACGGGTCGAATGTTCTGCCTTTGGTGTCTGTGAACGACATGATGGCTGTAACGTTCTTACGGGACACAGCATAAAGGTTTGTCACGATTCAAGTTCTGTTAACATCGATGACGCCGCTGCTTACTCCGTATTTCGATGCAGGGCCCTACTGTCCGCACGACGATCCCCCCGTCGGCCGCCCCTGGTCTCCCCGGTATATCAATGATGTCCGAAACACCATGCCGAATGTCTAAATATGTCCAGGGGCTGTCACGGCCATCCAGATAAGACCCGCAGCG
This sequence comes from Candidatus Methanoprimaticola sp. MG2, assembly GCF_047501175.1. NCBI lineage: Archaea > Methanobacteriati > Thermoplasmatota > Thermoplasmata > Methanomassiliicoccales > Methanomethylophilaceae > Candidatus Methanoprimaticola > Candidatus Methanoprimaticola sp. MG2. The sequence continues at coordinate 78,609 of NZ_JBEQWH010000003.1, read as the reverse complement.
TCGGTTGCCGTTGGGTGGCCCTTTGTACCTGCGGGCAATGGACATCCTTCTGTCGGTCTTGAACGGACATCGTCCTCCCCTGCCCGACGGACGGACGGCGCAACGGCAGTTAGAACTACGTCATCGTCCATTGTGCACCGTGGCGAGGCAGGTCGATTTCCTAAACGGGAGCATACCCCGGACGGTGCTGGCGGTGGTGGCGCCCCTCATGGTGGCCCAGCTGGTGAACCTGCTCTACAGCATAGTGGACCGCATATTCATCGGCCACATGCCCGGGTCCGGCGCGCTGGCGATGACCGGCATAGGGGTCTGCCTGCCGGTGATATCCCTGATCTCCTCCTTCGCGATGCTCTACGGCTCCTCGGGAGGGTCCCCGCTGTTCGCATTGGAGAAGGGCTCCGGCAACACGGACGAGGCGTCCCGGATCATGGGCACGTCCACGTCCCTGGCGGTCCTGACCGGGGTCGCCCTGACCGTCGTGTGCCTGCTTTTCTCCGGACCGATGCTGACGATGTTCGGGGCCAGCCCCGACACCCTGCCATACGCGTCGGACTACCTCTCCGTGTACGTCCTGGGTAGCACGTTCGTCCTGGTGTCCCTCACGCTCAACTCATTCATCAGCGCCCAGGGGTACACGGTGGCGGCCATGAGGTTCGTCGCCGCGGGCGCGGTCCTGAACCTGGTCCTCGACCCGGTCCTGATCTATGGTATGGGCCTCGGGGTCGTCGGCGCGGCGGCAGGGACGGTCGTATCTCAGGCGGTGTCCGCATCCCTGGTCCTCTGGTTCGTCCTCAGGAGGGCGGAGGTGAGGCTGATCCGCGGGCACATGGCCCTGGAGAGGGCGCGCATCCTCAGGATATGCGCGCTCGGTGCGTCGGGGTTCATGGTGATGGTCACCACCAGCATGGTGCAGACCGTCTGCAACAGGACGGCCCTGGCGTTCGGAGGGGACCTCTACGTGGGGGTCCTGACGATCATGAACTCCATACGGGAGCTGTTCGGGACGCCCCTCACGGGCCTGATGACCGGCGCGGCCCCGGTCATAGGGTACAACTACGGGAAGGGGGAGTGGGACCGCGTGAGGCAGGCGGTGAACTCCATCACCGTCTTCGGACTGGGGTTCGCGATACTCGTGTACGCGGTGCTCATGCTGTTCCCCGGTACGTTCGTGGGCCTGTTCACATCCGACCCGGGGATGTACGCGGCGGCGATGTCCGTGCTCGGGGTCTTCTTCTTCGGATACTTCACGGTGGGGCTCCAGTTCGCCGGCCAATGCACGTTCTTCGGTCTCGCCCGTCCCAGGGAGACCATGTTCTTCACCCTGTTCAGGAAGGTCGTGCTTGTGATACCCCTGACCCTGGCGCTCCCGCACATGTTCGGACTGGGGGTCGACGGGGTGTTCGTCGCGGAGCCCATATCCAACATCGTCAGCGGGGTCCTGTGCTTCGCCGTGATGAGGGTGGTGCTGGAGAGGGACCTGGGGTCCAAGGCCGCCGGTCCGGACGGGGCCGTGTGAAAATAGATAAGACGGGTACGGCATCGGTCGGGACGATGTGTCCGGAGAGGCGTCGGGACGTCGTGGACAGGATGCTGGGATCCTACTCCGCATACTACGACATAGAGGATGTTTCGGAGGGGGACCTGGTTGCCAGGATGGAGTTCCACTTCAGGGGCGAGCAGTACATGCTCACCCGCAGGGTCAACCTCTGGTCGGAGGAGGACCACGAGTACGTGTACCTGTTCTCCGGAGGGTCCCTGGACGAGGCCGGCCTCGATGCCGCGCTCTCGCTCTCCCTGGATGACGGCAGGTCCAGGATCGTCCCCGGACGCGACCACAGGTGCTCCACGGTCACGACGCTCCTCGTCTACGATTCCATAGACGATTCAGCGGCGAAAAGAATAAAACATCATTCGCATCACGAGTCATTCAGGTTGATGTTGGACGGATGGATGGATCACCGCGTCGTGGCTGTCGATTTGAGCTCGGACAGGATCCTGTCGGGCAGGCGTGCGCGCGATGCCGTCTCCACCGTCCGTCGCATCATGGACAGTGGCAGAAGATGAATGGTGCCTTGCTATTGCTGATCTCGATAGCGTGTCTGATCTGCGGATATCTCGTCTACGGAAGATGGCTCGCCAAACAATGGGGCGTCGATCCGCAGAGACCGACCCCGGCGCACACCGAATACGACGGCGTGGACTTCGTCCCCGCCAAGCCCTCGATCCTCCTTGGACACCACTTCTCGTCGATCGCCGGTGCCGGCCCCATCAACGGGCCGATACAGGCCGCGGTGTTCGGATGGATACCCGTCACGCTGTGGATCCTTATCGGAGGGATATTCTTCGGGGCGGTCCACGACTTCGGCTCGCTGTTCGCGTCCGTCCGCACCAAGGCCCGCTCCATCGGCGAGATAATCTCCGAGAGCATGGGCACCAGGGCGAAGAGGCTGTTCATCATCTTCGCGTATCTAACGCTCATCCTGGTCATAGCCGCCTTCGCATCCATCGTCGCCGACACGTTCGACGGGTTCGCGGACGACGGTTCCACGGTACTCACGAACGGGGTCACCGCCACGATATCCATGCTGTTCATAGTGGCCGCCGTCATCCTGGGCTTCCTGATGAACAGGTTCAGGATGTCATCGCTCGTAAGCGCCGTGCTCGCGGTGCTGATGCTCACGGTGTGCGTAGCGGTGGGGATCAACTTCCCCATCTACATCCCCAGCGAGATCTGGATCTGGGTGCTGGCACTCTATATCCTCGTGGCATCCGTGGTGCCGGTGTGGATCCTGCTGCAGCCCCGCGACTATCTGTGCTCGTTCCTTCTGTACGGGGTCATAGGCGCGGCCATCGCGGGCATCGTCATGGCCAACCCGAACCTCTCGCTGCCAGGGTTCACGACGTTCGAGACCAGCATAGGGTACCTGTTCCCCGCACTGTTCATAACGGTCGCATGCGGCGCGATATCCGGGTTCCACAGTCTGGTCGCGTCCGGTACGACGTCCAAGCAGATAGACAACGAGAGGCACATGCTCCCCATCGCCTACGGCGGGATGCTGATCGAGTGCGTCCTGGGGATCATAGCGCTGATCTGCGTGGGCATGCTGTACAGCGGAGGGATGCCCTCCGGTACCCCGACCCAGGTGTTCGCCCAGGGGATCTCGAGCATGCTCTCGTCCGTAGGTCTGGAGAACTACGAGACGGTCACGTACAGCCTGGTCATACTGGCGGTCTCCGCCTTCGCATTGACGTCCCTGGACACGGCCACCCGTCTGGCCCGCTTCATGTTCCAGGAGTTCTTCCTCAGGTCGGACGAGTCCCCCAAGGACGCGGTGGGCGTGAAGAAAGTGCTTACCAGCCCCGTCGGCGCGACCTGCATCACGGTATTCCTGGGTATGGCCCTGGCGATGGTGGGGTATCAGAACATATGGGGCCTTTTCGGGGCCGCGAACCAGCTCCTTGCCGTGCTGGCCCTGCTGGCCATATGCGCATGGCTCGGCAACATCGGGAGGAACAACAGGATGATCTACATCCCGATGGTTTTCATGCTCGTTGCGACCCTCACGTCGCTGGTGCTGACCGTGTGGAGCAAGGCGACGGTCCTCCTAGGAGGGTTCGACGTCATGGCGTTCACACAGATGCTGCTGGCGGCGATCCTGTTCGTCCTGGCACTGGTCCTGATGAAGGAGGGCGTGAGCGCCCTCCTCGGACAGCGCAGGGGAAGCTCCTCCCAGATGTGAGGGCCCCTGCGGCCGGCCCTCCGGGAGAGGGCCGGTCACCGCCCGTCAGTTCTGCATGTTGATGTTCTGGCCCTTGATGAGCGGGTAGGAGACGACGGAGTCCCCGTCCAGGTCCTCGCGGTGCATGTCCACCCCGGAGACCTGGCTGTTCTCGTACGTCGTGTAGTAGTATATCCCACGGTCCACGTTGCAGCACGACGAGTACACCGTGATCTCGTACTTCCCCTCGGCCACCTCCGCGCACCCCCTCTGCTGCGCGACCGACCCGAGTATGTGGAAGAACTGGCTTATGCTCTCGGATTCGGAGTCCCCGGACAGGGAGTTCATCTTCGTGAACGCGGCCTTGACGAACCTGGACGCCGACGAGAGGTCCCCCGGAATGCCCATGCCGCCCATCCCGCGGGAGTACTCTTTGAGGTCCAGCCTGTCGGAGAACCTGTTCTCCGCAGGGTGAGGGGACACCCCCATGTAGTTGTTGAGGTTGGTCATGTGATAGTCGAACGGAGGGTTGTTGGTCAGGACGCCGACGGGGTTGTCGTACACCTTCAGCCCTTCCTTGACGCACTCCACGGTTATCGCGCCGTCCCTGTCGGCTATGATCCAATGCAGGGGGGACAGGGGAAGCTTCTCGCTGAAGTCTATCCTCACGAGGTTGATCCTTTCCAGGAGTTTCCTCGCGTCGTCCACGGTGGCGCACTGGCCGAGCACCCACGGTATGAACTCGAAGGGCGTGACGTTGTCCTTCCCGTCGGCATGCGGCTTGTAGTCCGCGTTCCCGGGGAAGTTGAGTCCGGCCATGCTCAGTCCGGACTCGTTGGTCGCATCGTAGTACAGCGGATACCCGTCCACGACGTAGGCCATGCCTATCATGGCCTCGTGGGACGTCATGTCCGGCATCTCCCTGAAGCGGAACACGTAGTTCCTCGGGGTCACCGTGACCGTCTCATCGTACGAGTACTCCAGGTCCAGGTTGCGACCGAAGTACGAGTCTCTTGTCCTGTAGGTTGCTGCCATGCACATGTTAGACACCTCCGATATCGGATCCGCGTCCGGTACATGTCCGCGTATGGAATGCGAGACCTTAACGGTATCCCAGTCACCCGGTGGCCTGTCCCCGGATGTGCTCGAGGACCATCAGGTCCCGGCGGTATCCGTCTATTATCCCGGCCATCTCGATGACGAGGTCCGCCTCCCTCTGCTCCAGACCTTCCGTCAGCGGCCCGGTGTCCACGGGCCCGTCGATGGAACCGCGTGAGGCGATGAGCTCGGCCATGCGCCTGCGGCATTCCGCCCCCACGGTCCCCAGCGACCTGGACACGAGCCGGCATCTCGCGGTCAGGCTGTCCTGCCAGGCCAGGAAGCGTCCCACCGCGAAGTCGTCCTCCCTCCCCAGGTTCATGCTGAGCTTCGCAGACACCGTCGCAGCGGTCAGGACAAGGGCGGCGCTCTCGGCCACGTCCGGCTCCCCGCGGGCGGCCTTCCCGATGTTGTCTATCTGCTCGCCGGATATCCCGGCGTACCTCTCGGCCAGCTGGACGTTCTCGTCCCGCAGGTGGTACGGGACTATGAAGTGGTTCGCCGCGAACGCGATCGCCACGCCGATCAGCATGAACGCGACCCTCTCGGTCAGCACGGTCTCGGCGGGGACGGTCATGGAGGCGGTCAGCAGGGACGAGAACGTGACGAAGGACATCATGACGTCGAACCTCTGGGGGTTCAGCACGGTGAACGCGTAGTTCGCCAACAGGAGTATGACGGTCAGCACCATAATGTCCCCGGACGCGACGACCAGCGCCGCCACCGTCGCCCCTATCCCCACGAACGCCCCGGTCAGACGCATGGCCGTCCTTTTGCGGACGCCCTCCACATATGGTTGGACCATGGCTATGGTCGCGAACATGAGCGCCCTGGCATCGTCCTCCCCGGAGAACTGCCACACGAACGCGCACAGCGTGAACATCACCGCCATGCGGAACGAGAACGTGAACCTCACGGAGTCCATGCGGAGCGTCTCGCGGACGACGGTCCTGATCGTGAACGATCTGGTGATGCCGTGCCTCTCCGGGACGTACCCGGATGTGCGGTAGTCCAGGCGCCAGAGCTCGTCGCGCATCGTGCGGAGTGCGGACACGATCTCCCTGTCGGCCTGCGGACGGTCCCTGAGGAACGCGTCTATAGAGGACAGGACATCGGCCGTGTCCCTCGTCCCACCCTGGTTCTCGGACACGAGGCGGACTATCCCGGACAGGTCGTCCAGGACGCCGGTGTCCCTCTCCCTCTCGCACACCGCCGTCCCGATCACCTGGAGGGACACCACCAGGTCCAGCAGCGCCCTGTCGTTCGGGGACGAGTTGAAGCGGTCCTCCAGATGGTAGTACAGCTTGCGGTTCACCTCGATGCACAGCCTCTCCAGCCTCTCCGGGCTGACGCTGGCGCCTGCGACGACCCCCTCGCAGCAGGATACGACCTCGTCGCAGACGTCGACGATCCCCGCCCTCTCCTTCTTCCTGTTGCCGTGGTTGAACACGTAGTTCAGGCCCACGATGAACACCGACCCGACCATCAGGGCGACGATCCTCATGAGGAGCACGTCAGTGGACACGGGGGACGTGAGCATGAAGGTGTATCCCAGGAGGAATGGGAAGTGCATGGGCGACACCAGGTCGCGCATGGTGACGAAGCATATCGAGAAGATGAACGTGAAGTTCATCACGGCCCCCAGGAAGGGATTGCCGAAATGGATGGCCACGAACGAGAACAGTCCCATGGCCACGGTGGACGCGAGGAGCATACCGAGGCTCTGGACCGGTTTGACGGAGAGGTCCCTCCCGAGGAGCGTCAGCGCGAGGACGATGACGATGACCCCGACGAGGGAGTTCTCCTGACCGAACTGGGCCGTGAACCCGGAGACGAACAGGCAGATCAGTATGAAAAAGACGGTCTTGCCCGCAAACGTCTTCGCGTCCATGGGATGCCAATCGCGGTATCACGTATATGTGGGTATCACAGGGCCTCCATGCAGGGACGGATCTGGAGGGATATCGCGGTACGGAGGTCATAGGACCATGGCGCCGGTATAGACGATGTCCCCATCCGATGGCGAGTTCAGGAATCTCAGTTCGATGAAAGATGCCACGAAGGCGGCCATCCCGATGACCATGGATACCAGGGAGGTCACCAGACCCACCGTCAGGTCCTTGTTGACGGCCTCCAGGCGCAGGAACGAGCGGACCTTCGCCTCGACGGCATCGTGTTCCAGATCCGTCCATCTCCTATCCGTCGGGACGAACAGGCGGTTGCCGCACAGGATCAGCATCCTCAGGAAGGTCACGACGGAGCAGGCCATCCCGGACACGATGCTGGAGTAGCTGAATGCGATTATGTCCTTCTCATCCATCTGCACCTTGTACCAGATCAATTCGATGAGTACGAGGGATGCGAATGCGATGACGATCCCGACGCCCGCTCCAAGGACCATGAACTTCTGCTGTTCCGTGGAGACCATCCTGTCGAGACGCGAGGTCTTTCCGTCCGGGTCGCCTCTTTTGGGGATCCTGTCCAGTATCTTCCTCACTTTTTCCGTCTCCTCGTCCAGGGAATCCTCCACGGCCCTGGACTTCATGTACATGGAGATGAGGCATGCTGCGGACAGTGCGGCTATCACCGCGAAGATCAGGCTCCTGTGATCTTTTTCGATGCATACCGAAAGTATCGGGACGGCAAGGATTGAGACCATCAGGACCATTGATATGGTCGACCAGACGTTGATTCTCTTGGATGTCATCCTTGTCACCGGATATGGGGTCCACCGTCATAATCCTCTCCTCCGGCATGGCCATTACATACTGTGTCGATTTGGACGATGTCCTGCTAGGAACGGACCGCCGGGGGGAGAGCCCCGGCGTAAGGAGGGAACACGGAGGAATACACATGATCTGTACCATGTTCCGGTTTAGCGTGATTCAGTGATCTCATGATCATTGAGCGTGGTACTGTGAATAGGTCTGTCCTCGGACCATGACGATTGTAATGGGTCCGGGACCTCCTGTCCGGGAGGCCCCGCTCCGAGACCCGTTTGCTCTTCAGGTTAGTCGCGTGTTCTGTGAGTCCGGGCCCTCTCGGGCCCTGTGTTTTCTCTTCAGGTGATTGGTCGATAGCTTCCGCTCAATCATCAGGTTCCGATCAACTCCTCATGAGCCTCATGGCGACGATGATGGCCATGACGACGATGAGGACGACGAGGATGATCAGCAGGTAGTCGGTGATGGTCATTCCGCCGTTGTCGCCGGAGTCGGGTGCGTCGGGGACGAATCCGGACTTCTCGATTCCGGTGAGCTGGAGGACGAGGGTCCCATCGAAATCACCGGAGATGGTGAAGTTGGTACCGTCGATGGTGCAGTCCATTCCCTCGGGGACGGCTCCGTTGACCGCGAGGGTGGCGGTTCCGGTCCATCCGTTGTCGAGGGTGTACTCGACCTTGTGGGTCCCTGCAGTGAGGAAAACAATACCATCGTAAGGATCGTACAGGTTCCCGTCGATGGTGATGTCGATGACTCCCTCTGCGCTGAGGATCCTGACACCGTAGACATCGTAATCGATGTTGGCGTCCACTCTGTCGACTTCTCCGATGACCTCATCGGTTATAGGTCCGTTTGTCCCGGTCCATCCGTTGGCATCTGCGTTCTCGACCTTGTACTCGACAAGGTCTATCAACGTACTGTTGTTGGCAGTGAAGTCATAGGCGGTCACGTAGAGTGCGTCCTCGATGTAGTACTCGGTGAAGGGCTTGTCCTTCACGATATCGGCTGCGATGGAGGATCCATCAGCAACGATCGCGAGGATATTGACATCGACGTTTCCAGTGACGGAGGCGGATGCTCCGAGGGCTGCCTTCTTGGAGATTCCAACGAGGAGTCTGTCAACAGATGCTGTTCCCACTCCGTCGGTGGAGGTCTGCTCGGCGACTGAAAGGGTTCCGTAGACCTCGACGGTGGGTGCATAGAGCACTGCATCGTTGTCGACGAAGACCTCTCCGTTGATGGTGAGTGTGGAGATGGTAACTTCGGTGTCCGCGACGGTGAGCTTTCCATCGACGGTCATGGAGTAGACGTTCGCGGATATGATGGATACCTCTCCTTCGACGGTAAATGCGAACTTGGAACCGTCGGTGACATTGTCGACATCTCCGGCGATCGCGAAGACCTCGACATCCCCGTCCGTAGCGGCCGTGAATCCGAATCCTTTGACCGTGTCTGCATTGACGTTGACGGACCCGACACCGCTGGCGATGGTTCCAGAGAATGCATCGGCAAAGCCGATGGATGCATTGTCGAGGGTGATGCTCTTGGCGACGACGTCACCCTTAACTCCGACAACGACGGTGTTCTCCGCATCCGTTCCAGTGAGGGTTATGTCTCCGATCTTCAGAGCGGTCTCCCCGTAGTTGACGATGAGCATACTGTAGCCTTCGTCGACATCGTAGGTGGACACTCCGGGAGCGGCTGCCTCGACGGGCTGTACGTAGTACGTCTTGTCGGTCTTGATGGTTATGCTGTAGTATGCTCCGGAGAGTTTGAGGTCCGCGGGAATCTCGAGATCGGACTTCACGATTCCGTCGAGGACGATCTTGGCATCCTTGTCAAGGGTTCCTTCAGCGGCGGTGACGAGTGTGACTGCGGATCCGTTGATGAACAAGGCCCCATCGACGGCCAGGGTGACGTTCTTGTCGATCTGGATGTCAACGCCGTTGGTATCGAGGGTGACTCCGTCGGGAATGGTCATGTTCTTGTCGATCACGACGGGGTTCGCGGTACCGCTGAGCTTCACGGTCTCTCCGGACTCGGCGATGGTCAGGGCATATGCGACGTTCGTGTAGACTCTGCTGGTCTCACCCTCGATGATGACATCGCTGGTGATGGTTCCTGCAGGCTTGAGTCCGGATTTCTTGTCCTCGATCGAAAGGACCCCATCCACATCGATGGTTCCGTTGTTCTTGAGGATGGCACCGGACACGAAGTTGACCTTCGCATCATCTCCAACATTCATTGTGGAGCCATCGAGTGTGACAGTGGTACCGCTGGGGACGGTGATATCCTCTTCGATGTCGACATTCCCAAGGATGGAGATCTTGGTGGCACCATCTGCGACGGCGGTCGCGAGGGTGGTGTAGACGAACTGCTTGGAAGCGGTTCCGACAGCGGCGATCTCATAGGATGCCGCATTGACGACTCCAGTGGAGGCGATCTTCTCGGCGAGAGTGACCTTCCCTTCGACAGTCAGAGCATCCTGGGATTCGACGAATGTGATCTTGCTTCCACTGGTTCCAGTGATGGTCCCTGTGACCCTCAGCTCGTCAGTCTCTCCTCCACCGATGGCGATGCCGACATTCTCGTTCAGAACCAGGTCTCCAGAGATCACATTGTCCCCAACGAACGCAATGATCATGGAAGGCACGTCAGCACCGTCTGTTGTGGTGGACGAGGTGACGTTTCCGGATGCGGCCAGATACTTGTAGGTCACTCCATCGATCTTCTCGGTTTCGAGTGTAACGGTGATTCCGGAAAGGATCTCGTTGGCTTTGATCGTGACGATGACCTTCGATTTATTCTTGTCATACTTATCAGTCTCATAGTCCTTCGCAGTGCTGAGTGCATCTTTGTCGGACACAAGGAACTGGATGGCATCTGCGCTGTCATTCTCGAGTGCGACGACCTGGACAACAGCCTCGACGGAAGTGGAAGTAATCTCCACCTTGGAGAGAGCCTTCCCATCGATCACGATGGTTCCGGAGTTCTTGATGTTGTCACCGGTCTGTGTTATGGCCCCCTCCATCTGGAACGTTCCTTCGTTAATGAGGGACGAACCGTTGAGGGAGATCATGGATTCCCCTCCGACAGCGATCGTTCCGTTGTTGACGAGTTTACCGCTGATGATGTTGGCGACTGCCTTGAATTCAGGTTCTTCTGAGTCATCGGAGTAGTCAAGGATAATCGATCCGTTGTTCTCGACATCTCCTCCGTTGATCACGAACCCTCCAGCGAGTGTGTTGGAAGCATCGGATTCCACGATGATGGTTCCATTGTTGACGAGCTTCCCGGTCGCGTTCGCGATGATGAGCTGTGCCCCGTCCTCGATGGTGACGGTGACTCCCTCGGGGATGATGAACTGTCCTTCGAAGGTGAAGATCGTCCCACTGACGAGGGTGATGTCGCCGGTGGCGGTGATGATCTGGTTCTTGGTGAAGGTCGTGGTGGTGTCGTAGGATCCGCTGAGGGTTCCCTCGGAAGCGACGGCAGACGTGTCGACGGATCCGGTTCCGGGAATGGCAGGGGGGATCTCTGCGCCAGTAGTAGTCACGGAGATGGTTCCGTTGTTCGTGAGGGCATTGGTCGTTGCGGTGACTTTTCCTCCGACGACGAGGCTTCCTGTGCTGGTGATCTCTACATTGGAAGTGGCATTGAGCGTGGCATCTTCGCTGACGATGACCTTTCCCTCGATCTTCACGTTGGAGACATTCAGGGTCCCGGACGTGATGGTCAGGTTCTTGAAGACGACATCGGAGGTTCCGACAGCTTCAATCTCAGCAGCAGTCCCAGATCCGGAGACTATATTTCCGGTCATCATCACAGATCCCTTGGAGAGTGTAATCCCTCCAGTTCCAGCAACAATATTCGTGAGAGAAACTGTGTTCTCACCGATGGTGATAGACCCGTTTGCCTTCGCATTGGCAGGAATGCTAATTGTAACATCCTTCACAGTGTCTTTGACTATGATTTTTCCAAGACCAACATTGTCAACGTAGTCGGGGTTGTAGAACATCGTGACCAAAGTATAACCCGCTCCAGTCGTGAAGTTTCCACCATTGATGGTCAAAACTTCAGTCCCAGTGGGTGTTCCAGTTTCTGTGTAGGTCCCGTTCAAGATGCATTCTACGGTTCCGTTGAATGTCCCTTCGTTAATTGTGGCTATATTCCAATTCAGAATTACTGCCTGAGGGGTGTTCGAGAATGTACCACCATTGATGGTCAAAATCCCATATTCATCGTTCTTGATTGTGTTACATCCTCCAGAGAATGTACCACCATTAATGGTAAGTGTTGCAGCTACATCAGAACTTCCTTTGTTGTTAATCATCGAGCTGAATCCGCCATCGTTCTCGACGGATGTTCCAGCATTGATTGTAAGGATTCCGTTGTTAAAGATCGTGTAGTAGGAGTTCCCGCCGTTGAGGTAGGGTTCGTACGTTCCTGCTTCTGCGGATCTCTCGAAGAGTCCGCCATTCAGAATGGCACTTCCACCGTTGTTGACAAGAAGTGCGGCCTTTGCGTGAGAGATGTTGTCTACGGTTCCGGTCTTCTTCTCAGAACTATCCGAAATCGTGACAACTGCACCGCTGTTCACGGTAATGGTGTGATTTTTGTCAGTGTTGGTGATCTTGAATCCGGCAAGATCGATCTCGACTGCTCCAGATGCACTCACCACGATAGAATTGGTGACATCTGCTTTGAGCACGTATTTTCCAGCAGCATTGATGGTGATGACATCCTCGCTTACAGCAGGGAGGTCAGGTGCTGCCGCATCGTTGTCCTCGGCGACTGCAGGTACAGCCGCGAACACAGCGAACGCGATCGCCAGAACGGCGACAGCCGCGAGGAGTTTGAGCTTGCACTGCCCCCCCCCCCGTGACTTCCATTTTATTCGTTTTCATATGATTTCCTCCGAAGGTTTGAATCTCCGGTCGACGCTCGAATTCCGTTCTCTCTCCAGATCGCGGTCCTCTCACGTCTATCCCGCTGATTCTGACGATAGTATAAGTCCAAATCCCGAGTGGATTCAACGAACGTAGCAGAAAACCGATATGATTCCTTCGGGGGCACACACCAATGAATCAAAGAGAGGAAGACGTGCCTCCTCGCCTCAGGAGGCACTGTTTCAAAATCAAATCACCTCACAATGTGGGCTGCGATGTCGATCTCCATGTTCCCGGTGGCCTTGAATCCGATCAGCATCGTGTTTTCATGCACCTGGTGTATGACACCGGTGGCATTGGTCATCTTCACGGTAAGGGTCATGTCGTACTTCTTTCCGTCCGGGTCCGTCATTGTGAACTTGAAGCACTGGTCCTCCTCGCTCCAGACGAATCCGGAACAATAGTCCGAGGTGGTTATCTCGATCACGTTACCAGCAGTCTTGTAGACGGGATCCATCCCCAACATGCTGGGCGTCTTCCCGTTGAGCTCGACATTCATACCGATGCCCAGGTCGCTCTTGGTGAACGAAGTGACGTTGTACACTGTCTTCTCTCCCCACTGCGCATAGAGTTTCACGGTCTTGTGACCGTAGTCGATGCTGTCCCCGGGAAGGTAGACTATTCCGGTCCCATCGGCCTTGGTGTTCCAGTTGATGAACACCTTGTCGGGATACGAGAACCATCTGCTGCCGTCGATGACAGTGGTCGACGAGAGCTCGTAGTGGTCCTTCTCCCCCGTTCCCCCGTTGGGGTAGTAGAGGACGCCCTCCGTTATCGTGACGTTGTCGTCTTTGTCACCGCCTCCCAGGGCGAATGCGGCCGCGACGACGGCCACCACTGCCACGACGGCGACGACGCCTATCAGAACTTTTCCGTTCATGCGAACGAATCAGTGGGCATAGTAGAAATAACGTTCCCATGGATGTCTGGCCACGATCGCCCGAGACCACTGGATCGGGCGCAAAGTCATTATCCGACCCCCGTCTAGCCCCGTCTCATGTCAGGCAGGTCCGTCGAGCCGTACGTCGTGAGGGGGCACGCCCTCGACGGGCAGCAGATGTCCGCGGTGACCGACGACTCCCCCACGCAGCTGGTGATCGCCGGTGCCGGCACCGGCAAGACGACCACGCTGATCGGGAAGGTCAGGCATCTGGTGGAGCAGGGGGAGGACCCGTCCCGCATCCTGATGATCTCGCTGACCAACAACACCGTGGCAGACCTCAGGGGCGCGGTCGAAGCCGAGTTCGGTCCGGACTTCCCTGCGGATGTCATGACCATCCATGCCCTCGGGAACAGGATCTACGGCAGGAGGCCGTGCGTCGGCAGCGTGAGGAACGGCATCCTGAAGCGCATCATGTACGACCTGGTCCAGGAGGACCGCCCCTCCGCCAGGGCGCTGATGGCGTACATAGACGGCATGAGGCAGGCGGGATCGTCGGACCTCAGCCTCAACGGGACGTTCATACGCGAGCGCGGCCTCAGGACGGTGGCCGACGCGCTGTTCAGGTGCGGTATCGGATGCGGCTACTCCAAGGCGGTCCAGTCCAGGGACGGGACGTCCCCCGCTTACATCTCCGTGGACCACGGCGGCGTCAGGTTCGAGCTCCGTTCCGACGACCCCGCCGTCATCGATGCGGGGAGGAGGCCGGGGTCCTGCTACGAGCTCATCGGCAGGATGGGCCTGGACTGCAGCCCGATCAACGTCAACGACCTCGCGTCGAACGTGCTCATGGCATGGAACGACAGGATACCCGAGTCCATCGGGGCGCTCATATCCAGGTGCAAGTGCACGCGCACCTCCATCCGCGACCTGCGCAGGGCGAACGATTGCAACCCGTCGTCCGTCAGAGCGACCGTGGCCGACAAGCTGGACCTCCTGAACAGGATATGGGACCTATACACCCTGGAGTGCATCGGCGGGGACATGGCGGACTACGACGACATGGTCATCCAGTCCGCCGAGTCGGTCCGCGCCGGAGGGGACCCGGGCAAGGGGTACGACCATGTGCTGATCGACGAGTACCAGGACGTGTCCCCCATACTGGTGGACCTGGTCAGGGCGCTGCGCGAGAGGATGGGGTTCGGACTGTTTTGCGTGGGGGACGACTGGCAGAGCATATACTCGTTCTCGGGCGGGGACGTTTGGCAGTTCTACGACTTCGGCAGTGTCTGGAAGGGATGGGGGGAACCGTCCGTGAGGAGGATCGAGACCACATACCGCTGTCCGCAGCAGGTCGTGGAGATGACCAGTCGCTTCGTGTCCAAGAACCCCATGCAACAGAGGAAGGACGTCAGGGGGCTGTCCTCTTCGGAATCCCCTCCCGTGATCCTCCTGCCGGTCGATTCCGACAGGGGGATAGCGAGGATGGTCGCCAACCGTCTGGACCACATACCCGCGGAGGAGTCCGTGTTCGTGATCGGGAGGACCCGCAACGACATCTACGCGTTCGGCGGCGGGAGCTCGCAGTTCCGCTTCGGGCAGTCCGATGCCAGGGGCTCGGGGACCGTGGACGTGACGTACAGGAGATGGGACGAGGACTGCGCGGACTGGAGGGACGTGCGCGACCTGACGTTCCTCACGGCCCATTCGTCCAAGGGCCTGGAGGCGGACAACGTGTTCATCCTGGTGGACAGGGACCGCGGCGGCTTCCCGTCCACCCTGTCCACGGACATCGACGAGCTGTTCCGCACGAGGGACGAGGGCATCCCGTACCCGGAGGAGAGGAGGGTGCTGTACGTGGCGATGACGCGTGCGAGGAAGAGGGTCTTCCTGGTCAACCGCATGGACGACGAGTCCTACGCGCTGTCGTCGGAGACCCCGTTCATGTCCGAGCTGATCGAGGACAACGGCGCCATGATAACGAGGTCCACGCCGTTCTGCGGGGAGTGCTTCGGACCGATGAGGATCGTCTCGTACGGCGGAAGGACGTTCTACGGATGCTGCGACTATCCGAACTGCAGGGGCACGCGCGAGTTCAAGGGATTCTGAGAACGGGAGAGAAGGGGATCGGAACGGTGACCCAGTCGAGACTCGGGTTCTCGAGTGTGAGTTCGGGACCGCTTGCCCTCCGGGGTATGGATTGGCGGGGACCTATAAAACCGCTTCTGATGGGGGCCGTCCCGCATCACGCGGTATCGCGATACTTAGGAGTATTCCGTCTGGTGCCCCCGACGTGGAAGATGCGGTCTCGGAAGTCCCCGGGCCGGAGTCCGGGGACATGTCCGACCGTTCGACTCATTCGATGAGTTCCGAGATCCATTCCCTCTCGTCGTCCGATATCTTCCCGTCCACGGCGCAGACCATCATGCACAGGAGGACGATGTCGTCCTTGAGCTGGGGCGAGACCTGTCCGATCATGTCGACCATCAGGTCCATGACGTTCTTGATGTCCTCGGGCTTGTGGAGTCCCGCATCGTGGAAGATCTTCTGCGCGTCCCCGAAGCCGACATCGCCCCCGTACAGGATGTCCAGGACCGGTTTGATCAGGCCGAACTCCTCCTCCGTGAGCCTCCCGTCAGCCGCGACGGCGCACATCAGGAAGTCGGTGAAGATGGAGATCGCATCCACGCCGTCCTGTGTGATGTCGGTGAGGCCTTCCAGCACGTTGGAGGCCTTGTCGTTCAGGATGTCGTTGAAGGAGGTGGGTTCCATCTGCTCGAGGACCTCGCATAGCATGTCGAAATGGGTCATCGGATGATGCTATCCGGGCATCATATAAAAGCGACCATCGGGAAGCTTCGTTCGGGCGGAAGGATATTTGATACATAATTGAAATCCAAATATACCGAAAAATACTATAATGTGAACGGTTACACTACCACCACTATGATGAGTATAGAAGAGGAGATCGAGATCGTCGAGAAGATGAAGAAGAGGAACAACAGCGAGGCCGAATATGCCGACGGCATGCTCAGCGTCCTGAGGATGGTCGCCGAGGGAAAGACCCCTGCGGAGATCAAGGCATACGTGAACAACACGCTGAAGTGTCTCGAGTGCGACTGAACCAAAGGTCCCGGACAGTGTCCGGGACACACCCCATCCCATCTGAAAGATTTGATAAATCCCGTCCGCCATCCGGCTTCATGGACGAGGAGTCTTCCACCGTTGGGACGAGCGGCCTCCGCACCGCACTGCTGGAGCTGGCGGGCACCATCCTTCTGGCATTCGGGATAATCGGGATATTCCTGCCCATCCTGCCGACCACGCCGTTCGTCATTGCCGCCGCGTTCTGCTTCTCCGCCAACCCTCGTGTCCAGAGCAAGATCGTCAACAGTCCGTTCTTCGGCGATTACATCCGCGGATGGAAGGAGAAGCGTCCGATCCCGTTCAGGTCCCGTGTCCAGGGCATCCTCTTAGTGTGGGCCACGCTCACGATAGGCATGGTCTTCTTCATGAAGGAGGACTGGCTCAGAGCTCTCCTGATCATCGTCGGCATCTGCGTGACGATACATCTCCTGACCATATGCAGGGGCGGGAAGGGTCCCTCGGAGCGATCCCGACGACCTTCTGCGTATCAGTCCGCCCATCATCGCCACGGACAGCATCATGAGGGCGATGCCCAGGACGTCCATGACGTTCAGGGTCTCGCCGAACGCGAGGGCCCCGACCACCGCGGCGAACACTATCTCCGTCGCCATGGCGACGGAAACGGCACTGGCATCCGTCATCGACAGGGCCTTCATGTCCAGGAGGAACGGGACCAGGGTCATCATCACACCTATGACCAGTATGTCCGAGACGATCCCGACGTCCAAGGTCACGTCCCATCCCGACAGGATCGAGACGGGCATGACGAACGCCGTACCGAACAGGAACATGTAGAACACCGACGTCAGCGTGCCGATCCCCCTGTCGGACGCTATCCTCCCTCCCATGGTGTAGACCGCGTAGAGAAGTCCGGCGGATGCGCCTGCGGCGATCCCGGCCATGGAGGACGACGCCCCTCCGACCACCCCTGACACCAGCACGCATCCCAGGAACCCCAGCACCACCGCCGCGACCTTGGGGCGGGTGAGGTCCTCCTTGTGCATGATGACCGCGAATGCGAGCACGTAGTACGGGGAGGTGTTCAGCAGGAGGGCGGACACCGACAGGTCCGCCTCCGCCTGGCTGGTGAACAGCAGGATGTCGCAGAGCACCTTCGACACCCCGAAGAACATCAGGACCGCCGCATCCCTGAGGCGTATGCGCAGCGATCCCCTGTCGAACAGCACGAGGGCGAGACCGAGCACGGCGGCCGTCACGGCGAACCTCGCCGCGGCGATCTGCATGGGTCCCATCCCCTGGTCCATGAGGCTGCGGGAGACCACCCCTATCGTTCCGAGGAGCGCGGAGGCCATGACCGCCATGAGGATCGCCTTCGCCCTGTCGTTCATCGGGAGTGGCACGGTATGTGGAGAAATAAAGATAAGGGTGAGAGGGGAGGCCCCTCCCTTTGCGATCAGTAGGAGACGCCCTGCCAGATCATGGCGTTGGCGACCTTCTCGAATCCGGCGATGTTCGCACCGGCCACGAGGTTGCCCTCCATGCCGTACCTCTTGGCGGCCTCGGAGGAGTTCTTGTAGATGGTCTGCATGATTCCCTTCAGCTTGGCATCGACCTCCTCGAAGGACCAGGACAGCCTTGCGCTGTTCTGGCTCATCTCGAGGGCGGACGTGGCGACCCCTCCTGCGTTGGCCGCCTTCGCGGGACCGAAGAGGATCCCCGCCTTCTGGAACTGGGCGATGGCCCCGGGGGTGCTGGGCATGTTGGCCCCCTCGGCCACTGCGATGCATCCGTTGCTGATGAGGACCTTCGCGCTCTCCTCGTCCAGCTCGTTCTGCGTCGCGCAGGGCAGGGCGATGTCGCAGGGGATGGTCCAGATGCCGGAGCATCCCTCGGTGTACTTGGCGCTGGGGACGTAGTCGAGGTAGGTCTTTATCCTGGCCCTCTTGACTTCCTTGATCTCCTTGATGACCTTGTAGTCGATCCCGTTGGGGTCGTAGATGTATCCGTTGGAGTCGGACAGGGCGATGACCTTGCCTCCCAGCTGGGTGGCCTTCTGGGTGGCGTAGATGGCGACGTTGCCGGATCCGGAGATGACGACGTTCTTCCCCTCGAACGACTTGCCGGCATCCTTGAGCATCTCGTCGGTGAAGTAGCAGAGGCCGTATCCGGTGGCCTCGGTCCTGGCGAGGGATCCTCCGGCCCCGATGGCCTTTCCGGTGAGGACTCCGGTGAACTCGTTCTGGAGCCTCTTGTACTGGCCGAACATGTATCCGATCTCCCTTCCGCCCACTCCGATGTCTCCTGCGGGGACGTCGGTGTCAGGTCCGATGTGCTTCGCGAGCTCGGTCATGAAGGACTGGCAGAAGCGCATGACCTCCATGTCGGACTTGCCCTTGGGGTCGAAGTCGGACCCTCCCTTTCCTCCGCCTATGGGGAGGGTGGTGAGGCTGTTCTTGAAGATCTGCTCGAATCCGAGGAACTTGAGGATGGACAGGTTGACGGAGGGGTGAAGCCTGAGACCGCCCTTGTAGGGTCCGATCGCGGAGTTGAACTGGACGCGGTATCCGCGGTTGACCTGGACCTTTCCGCTGTCGTCCACCCAGGGGACCCTGAACATGATGACCCTCTCGGGCTCGACGAGCCTCTCGATGACACCGTTGGCCTGGATGTCGGGCCTTGCCTCGACGACCGGCTGGAGGGATTCGAGGACCTCCTCCACTGCCTGAAGGAACTCCTTCTGTTCGGGGTTGCGCTGCACGAGTCCATCGTAGACGGTCTTCAGATAGCTGTTGGTGATTGCCATATTCACACCTTTGGACTGTTGTGTCCTTGATGTCTAGATTTCACATCATATATTAAATAAATGTGGTACTGTATTATGTTATATTCGTTCAAGTATCTATATTTTATAATATTATTTAGATATTTGTGATGTAAGATTGAGATGAAGATGAATAAGTGTCGGTTGCGGTTCCGCACTGAGATTTGTCGCATCCATCGGAATCATACTGACGCAAATGAACTGCCGTCAGGCATCCGATTAGATGAAAGAAGGATAATCGGGCGATTATCGGATCAGCGGTCCAAGAGAGCCGGATGAGAAACGGAAAGGGTCCCGCCCCGTGTCCGGGGCGGGTTTGTGGTCCCGTCAGTCGAGACCGTGGAACTCCTTCATGCTCCTGACGCCCAGGGCGCCGGACCTCGCCACCTTGATGGACCCGACGGCGATCTCCGCGCCCTGACAGGTCGTCATGAACGGGATCTCCAGCTCGACGGCGAGCCTCCTCATGGTGTATCCGTCGCGGACGGCCCCGGACCTCTGGGTCGGGGTGTTGATGACCAGATTGATCTTGCCGTCCCTCATGAGGCCGACGGCGTTGGGCTTCTGGTTCTCGTCCAGCCTGAACACGGGGATGTTCTCGATCCCGTGCTCCCTGAGGTACGTGGACGTCCCCTTGGTGGCGTAGATGGTGAACCCCATGTCGGCCAGCTCCTTGGCGGGACCGAGTATCCTGGGCTTGTCGTTGTCGTTGACGGTGATGTACACGCCGCCCTCGGTGGGAAGCTTATTCCCCGCCGCGATGAGCGCCTTGTAGCATGCCCTGTAGAAGTCCTCGTCTATGCCCATGACCTCCCCGGTGCTCTTCATCTCCGGGGTCAGGATGGAGTCGACTCCGGGAAGCTTGAGGAACGGGAACACGGACGCCTTCACGGCGAAGTGGTCTATCGGGCGGTATCCTTTGAGGCCGAAGTCCTTCAGGGTCTTCCCCAGCATGATCTTGACACCGATCTTCGCCAGGGGGATCCCGGTGGCCTTGGATATGAACGGTACGGTCCTGGACGCCCTGGGGTTGGCCTCGATCATGAACACCTGTCCGTCCTTCACGGCCAGCTGGAGGTTCATAAGTCCCTTGATGTTCAGGGCGAGTGCGACCTTCTCGGCGATCCCGACGATCTCGTCGACGGTCTCCTGCCTCAGGGTGAACGGGGGCATGACCATGGTCGCGTCACCGGAGTGGCATCCGGCGTACTCGACGTGCTCCATGATGCCTCCGATGTAGACGTCCGTGCCGTCGCAGACGCAGTCCACGTCGATCTCGACCGCCTCGGTGAGGTACTTGTCGATCAGGATGGGGTGGTTGCGGGACACCTTGACGGCCGTCTCCACATAGGTCTTGAGCTCGTCGGTGGAGTAGACGATCTCCATCGCCCTCCCTCCGAGGACGTAGGACGGTCTGACGAGCACGGGGTATCCGATGCTCTCGGCGATCTGCTTCGCCTCCTCGAACGAGTATCCCGTCCCGGATGCGGGCTGCTTGATCCCAAGCTGGTCCATGAGGGCGGAGAACCTCCTCCTGTCCTCGGCCACGTCCATGCTGTCGGGGCTGGTGCCCAGGACCTTGCACTTGGTCCCCTCGAGGGCCTTCTCCAGGTCCACGGCCAGGTTGACGGATGTCTGTCCTCCGTACTGGACGATGACCCCTTCGGCATCCTCGGCCTCGATGACGTTCAGGACGTCCCCGAGGGTCAGGGGCTCGAAGTACAGGCGGTCGGATATGTCGTAGTCGGTGGAGACTGTCTCGGGGTTGTTGTTGACGATGACCGCGTCGACACCCTCCTCCTGCAGTGCCATGACGCCATGGACGCAGCAGTAGTCGAACTCGATCCCCTGTCCGATCCTTATGGGTCCGGCCCCGACCAGGACGACCTTCCTCTTACCGTCGTCGGGAAGCACCTCGCTGGTCTTCCCGTAGGTGCTGTAGAAGTAGGGGGTCTGTGCGGCGAACTCGGCGGCACAGGTGTCGACCATCTTGTAGACGGGCCTGATGCCCTCCTTGTTGCGCATCGCACGTATGTCCAGGGGGTCCGTCCCGCGGATCTCGGCGATGGTCTCGTCAGAGAATCCCATTGACTTGGCCTGCCTCAGGGTCTCGGTGTCGATGCCTACTTTGAGCTTCTCCTCCATGTCGACGACGTTGCGGATCTTCTTCACGTAGAACGTGTCCCATTTGGCGAGGTCCGCGACCTTCTCGACGGGCCATCCCTTCCTGAGGGCCTCGGCGATGGCGAATATGCGCCTGTCCGTGGCGTTGATGAGCTCCTCCTCCAGCTCCGCATCGGTCATCTCGATCCTGTCGAGGCCCTTGACCCCGATCTCCAGGGACCTGAGTCCCTTCAGCAGGGCCTCCTCGAAGGTCCTTCCGATGGCCATGACCTCCCCGGTGCTCTTCATCTGCGTCCCGAGGTGGCGGTCCACGGTGCGGAACTTGTCGAAGGGCCAGCGTGGAATCTTGATGACGACGTAGTCGATGGAGGGCTCGAACGCGGCATAGGTGGTGCCGGTGATGTTGTTGGGGATCTCGTCGAGGGTGTACCCGACGGCGATCTTGGTGGCCACACGCGCGATGGGGTATCCGGTGGCTTTGGATGCGAGGGCGGACGACCTCGAGACACGGGGGTTGACCTCGATCAGGCGGTAGTCGCTGTTCTCGGGATTGAATGCGAACTGGACGTTGCACCCGCCCTCGATGCCGAGTGCGCGGATGACCTTGATGGCGGCGGTCCTGAGGCGCTGGTGGTCCTTGTCCGACAGGGTCAGGCAGGGTGCCACAACGATGCTCTCCCCGGTGTGGATGCCCATCGCGTCCAGATTCTCCATGTTACATATGATGATGCAGTTGTCGTTCGCGTCGCGCATCACCTCGTACTCGTACTCCTTCCATCCGAGGACGCTCTCCTCGATCAGGACCTGGTGGATCCTGGAGTACGCGAGACCGCGGGCGCAGATGTCCTCGAGCTCGGCCTCGTCGTAGGCGATCCCTCCCCCGGTCCCGCCCAGCGTGTATGCCGGCCTGACCAGGACGGGGTACCTGCCGATGATCTTGACGGCCTCCTTGGCCTCCTCTATGGAGTTGACGCTCCTCGACACGGGGACGGGCTCCCCGATGCGCTCCATGGTCTCCTTGAAGAGCTCCCTGTCCTCGGACATGGCGATGGCCTCGGGCTGCGTGCCCACGAGGGCGGCCCCGAGCCTCTCGAGCTCCCCGGAGTCCGCGAGCTCGGAACAGATGTTGAGCGCGGTCTGTCCGCCCATTCCGGACACGACCCCGTCGACACCCTCCTTCTCGATGATCTTCGCGACGCTCGCGGCATCGAGGGGCTCGATGTAGACGCTGTCCGCGGTGTCCGGGTCTGTCTGGATCGTCGCGGGGTTCGAGTTGACCAGGACGGTCTTGTAGCCCTCCTCGCGGAGTGAGCGGCAGGCCTGCGATCCGGAGAAGTCGAACTCGGCCGCCTGTCCGATGACGATGGGCCCGGACCCGATGACCATGAGCTTCTTGTAATCCTTCCTCATTTTCTCTCCCCCTTGATTGTCCTCTGGAACTGGTCGAAGAGGAACATTGTGTCCCACGGTCCCGCGGATGCCTCGGGGTGGTACTGTGACGTGAATATCGGGAGGTCCTTGTGCTTGACCCCTTCGACGGAGCCGTCGTTGATGTTGAACTGGTCCGCGATCAGACCGGTGCCCTCCAGGCTGTGGTCGTCCACGGCGTACCCGTGGTTCTGCGAGGTGATGTACACCTTCCCATTGTACTTCACGGGCTGGTTCGTACCCCTGTGACCGAACTTCAGCTTGTAGGTGGATCCGCCCATCGCGATGGCTATGAGCTGGCTCCCGAAGCAGATCCCGTAGAGGGGCAGCTGGGAGGACAGCTCGTCGATGGTGCGTACGGTGGTCTTCGCGATGTCCGGGTGTGCCGGGTCGCCCGGACCGTTGGATATCAGGACCCCTTCGACACCCGAGTCCACCACGACATCCGCGGGCGTGTCGTAGGGGAACGTGATGATGTTGAACCTCGATTTGAGGTCCCTGGGGATTCCGGCCTTCACGCCGCAGTCGATCAGACCCACGGTGATGTCCTTCCCCATGTCCTCCTTCGTTATCTCTTTGCACGCGACCTTCGCGACCAGGTTGCTCTCGGAGGGTGCGGGCATCTTCTTCAGGTTGGATATGACGCCTTCCAGGTCGGAGCCGTCGGATGTGATCATCCCCTTGACGGTCCCTCCCGTGCGGATCCTGATGACTAGGTCGCGGGTGTCGATTCCGGATATCCCCGGGACCCCGAATTGCTTCAGGAAGTCGTCCAGCGTCCTTCCGCCGTACATGGGGGAAGGCTCCGTGCAGTACTCCCTGACCACCAGTCCGCGGACGTGTATCCCGGAGGACTGGTTGAAGTCCTCGTTGATCCCATAGTTGCCGATGAGCGGGTACGTCATGACGAGGATCTGTCCCTCGTAGGAAGGGTCCGTTAGACTCTCCTGGTATCCGCACATCCCGGTTCCAAAAACGACCTCTCCGCAGGCATCCGAAACGCCGCCGAAGAGCTCACCCTCATAAACGGTCCCGTCCTCCAGGACCAAATATCCGCGTGCCATCGGAGAATTCTCAGATTCACGTACTGTATATATGCCCTTGGACGAAGGGCGAACAGTCGCAATTTACGGTTGTCCGACTTCGGACAAAACCGCTTACTGGCGACTTACAGGGCACGGTGCCGGTGCGTTCGGCGGTATTATGTCTGATGATGCCATTGGGTCCACCATGCGCATCCTGGGCGAAGACCCCGCGTCCGGCGGGATCAAGGTCCTCATAGAGACCGACGAGGACATCTGGCACCTGTACAACGTGATCGAGGTGGGGGACCTGGTCACCGCCTCCACCACCCGCAGGGAGGAGAAGGCCGCCGACAAGCTCAGGGCGGAGCGTGCGGAGAAGAAGAGGATGACCCTCGGTGTCCGCATGGAGAAGATCGAGTTCTCCGAGGAGGACCTGAGGCTCAAGCTGCTGGGGACCATCGAGACCGGACCCCAGGACATCGGGCAGCACCACACCCTCATCCTGGAGAACGGGGACTCGCTTACGATATCCAAGCCTCACTGGAGGGAGACCCAGCTGGAGAGGATCAAGCGTGCAGTGGCCGATTCCAAGAAGCCCAGGATCGTGTTCGTGTCGCTGGACCAGGACGATGCCACCATCGCCGTGCTCCGGCAGTACGGGCTCAAGGAGGTCGTCAGCATAAGGTCCGGACGCTCCGGCAAGCAGTACGCGGAGAAGCCCCAGGTCGACGGGTACCATGCCGAGATAGCATCGAAGCTCGAGCCCCTCATAGAGCCCAACATGCCCGTGGTCCTCCTGGGCCCCGGGTTCGAGAAGGAGACGCTGGCGGACGACCTGAAGAGGATGCGTCCCGACCTGTTCGGAAAGACCTACGTGTACCACACGGGGCAGTGCGGCATGGCCGGCATAAACGAGCTCCTCAAGGCGGGGATGGGCGCGGACGTCCTCAGGGACTCATCCGTCGGAAGCGAGATCGAGGCCGTGGAGCGCCTGATGTCGGAGATATCCAAGCCGGAGGGTCTCGGGACGTACGGTACAGAGGAGGTGAGGAACGCCTCCTTGGCGGGGGCCGTGGACCTCCTCCTCATCCTGGACTCCAAGGTGAGGGAGCAGGACCTGGACGATGTCGTCCGCGCGGTCGAGAGCCAGAAGGGCACAGTCATGGTCGTGTCCGGACAGCATGACGGCGGCAAGTCACTGGCATCCCTGGGAGGGATGGGTGCGATCCTCAGGTACAAGCTGGGATGAGGCGTCCCGTCCGCGAAAGCGATTTACGGCATCGGTCCGCTACAGTGTCGATACAATGGCATTCGCACTCACCACGCTGCATGTTAAGGACCTCGACGAGAGTGTCAGATACTACACGGAGAACTTCGGCATGCCCGTGATAGCCAGGTTCCCTGCCGGGGACCATGAGATCGCCATGCTCGGCGAGGCCGGTCACGCCCATCTGGAGCTCATCGGGGACGGGACGGGGGACGTCGACAGCAGCCAGTTCTCCATCGGATTCTACGTCGATGACGCCGGGACGCTGGCAAAGAGGCTGGACGAGGGGTTCGTCGGACCCATCTCCCCCAACCCGCACATCAGGTTCTTCTTCGTCAGGGACCCGGACGGCTATTCCGTGGAGATAATCGAGGAGCTCGATTGACACCTGATGCGGTCGGTACACGGTCGGAATCCGCATACCGCCGATTCGAACGTTTTTATAGCGCACGCATATATGGTATGACGACCAAGACCGTCGGGCGAACGACGGGGATTTGGATGGGATGCATATGAAGACCAAGAATGAGGTAGTTGACCTTCTGAACAAGCCCCTCTGCGTCTGCGACTCCACCCTCTGTGCCGGGGAGCAGACCGCGGGTGCGGTGTTCTCGAACATCGAGAAATACAGGATCGCCCAGCATCTGGATGCCGCCGGTGTCCCCCAGATAGACGTCGGCATGCCCGGCATCGGGAAGGAAGAGAAGGTCACCGTGAAGCACATAGCCCGCATGGGGCTGTCCGCCTCGATCATGGCGTCCTGCAGGGCGGAGGTCAACGAGGTCAACGACTGCATAGACTGCGATGTCGACGCGATCTCGATCTCGCTCCCCTCGTCGGACATACAGATCAAGTCCCTCTACGAGAAGGATCACGAATGGGTCATGGACAAGCTCTACGAGGCCACGGACTACGCTGCGCAGCACGGACTCTACATCTGCTGTGTGGCAGAGGATGCAGCCAGGGCCGACCTGGGGTTCCTCATAGACTATGCGAAGCTCGCCAGGGAGGCGGGTGCCGACCGTTTCGCGTACAGCGACTCCATCGGGATCGAGGACCCCTTTACCTGCAACGACCGCATCGAGATGCTCAGGAAGATCGCCAACATCAACGTGGAGATCATCTCCCGTGACGATTTCGGGATGGCTACCGCGAACACCGTCGCGGCCATAAAGGCCGGTGCGAAGTTCGCCAGGGTAACGTCCATGGGGATCGGTCAGAGGGCGGGATGCGCGCCTCTCGAGGAGGTCGTCATGGCCTCCAAGCACATGCTCGGCATCGACACCGGCATCGACACCACCAAGCTCCGCACGATCGCAGAGCTCGTGTCCAGCGCCTCCGGGGTCCCCATATCCCCGAGCAAGCCCATCATCGGGGCCAAGTGCTTCGCGCAGGAGTCCGGTCTCGCTTACAACCGCTCGGTCCTGGAGCCCTACGACCCTGCAGAGGTCGCGATGGAGAGGTCCCTCGTCATCGGGAAGCACTCCGTGACCAACACCATCATCGCCGCGATGAAGGAGATGGACATCGAGATCAGCAAGACCGATGCGGACAACCTCCTGGTCCTTGTCAGGAGGGCATCTTCCCAGATGCACCGCAGCCTCACCCAGAGCGAGCTGTTCCTGCTGTACGAGGACATGATGTCCGGGAACAACACCTTCGACGACGTCTCGGACGAGCCTGTCGAGCAGTGATGCAAACCGGCCTGCCCCGTCGGGGCAGGCCATGAATCCCTCCTGGACCGTTCGGAGGGATCCTACCTATCTACGCTATTATGTTTATTGTCTGATATCTTTAGAGTTGACTGTTTTATATCCACCTGCTGTGGAAAACCATATGTTTCTCAGGATCAGCGACCTTATAGAGTGCAGACACATCACCAGCATCATCGCATGTCTGTACATGAGGGGGGCGATGCCCAAGACCGCACTGTACAGCAGCGTGTCGACGAACCCTCGGATGGGATAGAAGATAGACCTCCTGGTGGAGAACGGGATCGTCCAGACCGAGAACCGTGGAAGGTGCATCGAGGTCAGTCTCACGGAGAAGGGGCACACGCTGGCGGATTCCCTCTGCAGGATGGAGGAGGACCTCTACGGGAACGTGGGGGACGAAGGCCACATTATTCAAGGTGACTGCTATTACGGTGAGAACCATGAGGACACTAATTGTGAATGGTTCTCCAAGGCCGAACGGAAACACCGCGACATTGGTGGATTCGATCGTGAAGGCATTTCCCGATGCGGACAGGCCAGACGTCGTGAACATTTATCCCATGTCCATAGCAGGCTGTCGCAACTGCGGGGCCTGCCAGAGGGGAGCCGTGGACGGATACTGTACCATCAAGGACGACATGTCCCGGCTCTATGATATGTATCTTGATGCGGACCTCGTGATATTCGCATCCCCGATATACATGTGGCAGTTCACGGCATGCACCAACGCGTTCATGAGCAGGCTGCATTGCATGTTCAGGGAAGGCGGGGCCGTGAACCTGGAGAAGGGCAAGAGGATCGCCGTCGCGATGACTATGGGCGACGACGAGTTCGTTGCCGGTTCCGTGATGAACGGGGTCCTGGACTTCTGCGAGTACTTCCAGCTCAGGTACGTGGGAGCCATCGCCGTCCCGTTCGCCGACAAGGACCAGATAGCCCGTCCGCTCTATCAGGAGAGGATCTCCGATTTCGTCGAGCGGATAAGGGCCGAGTGAGGTCAGAAGAACATCATCGCCGCTGCGACATCATGTGCCACGATCCAGTTCCACGAGCCTTGGAAGATGTACTCCACTCCGAGTCCCGCGATGAGCAGACCTATGATCCTGGATGTGATGTTCAGCGGCTTCTCTCCGACAGCTCTCATGATGTACGGGGCGCAGCGGAGCAGCAGCCATGTCGCGATCAGGGAGATCAGTCCGGCAAGGATAACGGCCATGATCCCGAACTCGGTGGAGAACAGGATGGATGCGGTTATCACTCCCGGTCCGGTGAGGACAGGGGTGGCGATGATCACCCACGGCGCATCCTCCTCGCCCTTCCCGCTGGACAGCTTCAGGGCGAAGATCAGTTCGATGCCCATCATGATCAGGACCAGCCCTCCGGCCACGCGGAAGCTGTCCATCGAGATCCCGAACAGGTCCATCATCGGCTCCCCGATGAAGATGAACGTGAACAGCAGTATGCCTGCCACGAGTATCGCACGGTTGCAGTAGGACTTTACAGTCTTGTCCTCCAGGCCCTTGGTCACCGATATGAACATCGGGAGGCTGGCGAAAGGGTCCATTATGAAGAACAGGGAGGCGGCGATAGAAACGACTGCAAAGACATCCACGGTCTCCCATCGCTGTTCATTTATAAAGGTGTGTGGCCGGCCTTGCGGCCGGCATTGGGAAAAAGGGGTCACTCGTACGATCTGTTGTCAGTGACGTGCTTCGCCTTCCCCTCGAACCTCTTGAGGGTCCCGGGGAGGACCAGCTTGACCTCCGCCTTGATGTTGAGGATGCTCTTGAGGCGGGAGGCGAGCTGTTTGGACATGTTCGCAAGTGCGTTCATGTCCTCTGTCAGGTACTCCTCGTTCAGCTCGACCTCGACGGTCATGGCATCCATGTAGTTGTCGTTCTCCAGGGTGATGTGGTAGAACGGGGAGAGGAACGCCATCTCGCCGATGACGCTCTCGATCTGGGACGGGAACACGTTGACCCCGCGGACCACGAGCATGTCGTCGGTCCTTCCGGAGATCCTTCCGAGACGGGGATGCGTCCTGCCGCAGTCGCACTTCTCCCAGGTGAGCGACGAGATGTCGTTCATCTTGTAGCGGATGAGGGGGAAGGCCTCCTTCTGGAGCATGGTGACGACCATCTCTCCCTTCTCGCCTTCCGCGCACGGGTCCCCGTTCTCGTCGAGGATCTCCATGTACGCGAGGTCCGCCCAGACATGCAGGCCGCTCTGCTCCGCGCATTCTAGGAACATCGGCCCGGACATCTCGCTGGCCCCGTAGCAGTTGTGTATCCTGACCCCGGTCCTGTCCTGCAGCTTGTTCCTCATGCTGTCGGACCAGGGCTCCCCGCCGGCTATGGCGAGCTTGACCTTCGTGTCCCTGCGTATGTCCACTCCAAGACGGTCGCAGGTGTCCGCTATGTGGAACATGTACGACGGGGTGCCCGCCCAAGCGGTCACCGGGAGGTCCTGCATCAGCTGGATCTGCCTCTCGGTGTTGCCGGTGCTTATGGGGAGGACGGTCGCACCTATCCTCTCCGCTCCGTAGTGGACCCCCAGGCCGCCTGTGAAGAGACCGTATCCGTGGAAGTTCTGGAGCATGTCCTTCTTGGTCATGCCGAACGAGGTCATGCCCCTTGCCAGGGACTCGGTCCAGTTGTTCAGGTCGTTCTGTGTGTATCCCACGACGGTGGGCCTGCCGGTGGTCCCCGAGGAGACGTGGACCCTGGTTATCTCGTCGTAGGGCACGGTGAAGAGCTTGTCGGGATAGTTGTCGCGGAGGTCGGTCTTCTTCATGAACGGGATCCTGCGGAACGCATCGAAGTCCGTGACATCGTCCGGGAGCATGTTGACCGAGCGCATCTTCTCGTGGAAGAACGCCGATTTGTCGTACATCTCGCGGACCTTGGCCCTGAGGAGCCTGAGCTGGAGCCTCTCGAGCTCTTCACGGGGCATAGTTTCGATCTCTTCGTTCCAGAACGCCATCTTTTGACCTCTGCTATGTGCTATCAATTAGCACGGATAGGTGTGGTTATAATCGTTCGTATTTAAATCGTGCGGAGGTCCACCGGATACTGGACGAAACCCGCCCTCCCCTATAGTTTTAATACACCTTCCATGACTCGACGACCGTCAATTCCACGGAAGCGGTCACGATGAGGGTATTCGTCTACAACATGCGCACGTTCGATGAGCTCGCCTATTTCGAGAGGTTCACCGAGGAGATGGGGATGGAGATGGGTTGGACCGAGGACCCCCCTACCATCGACAACTGTGGTCTGGCGGACGGATACGATGCGATATCCGTGATCACGACCCCTATAACCCCGGAGATGCAGGACCGCCTCAAGAGGGGCGGGGTGAGGATGGTCTCCACCCGCACCATCGGGTACGACCACATAGACCTGACCCACGCCAAGGACATCGGGATGGTCGCCGCTCACGTCACCTACGATCCCGAGGGTGTGGCCGACTACTGCGTGATGATGATCCTGGCGGTCATAAGGAACCTCAGGAGGATACAGGTCAACAACGCCGTCAACGACTTCACGCTCGAGGGCCTGTTGGGAAGGAAGCTCAGGGACCTGACGGTCGGGATCGTCGGTGCTGGCAAGATCGGTACGACCGTCATGAGGGATCTGTCCGGATTCGGATGCAGGATCGTCTACACCGGTCGCAGGAGGAACGAGGATGCCGACATGTTCGGGGAGTATGTCGACATGGACACGCTCCTGAGGGAGAGCGACGTGGTCTCGCTGCATCTCGAGCTCAACTCGGACACCCATCACATCATCGGTGCCGATGCGATCTTCAGGATGAAGGACGGGGCCTACCTCGTCAACACCGCCCGCGGACCCCTCGTGGACACCGAGGCCTTGATCGGTGCCCTCGACAGCGGGAAGCTGTCCGGAGCGGCGCTGGATGTCATAGAGGACGAGTTCGGGCTGTACTACAATGACATGCGTGGCAAGGACATCCCCAACAGGTACATGGACAGGCTGAGGTCGATGGAGAACGTCCTCCTGACCCACCACATGGCGTTCTACTACGATGCCGCCGTCCGCGACATGGTCTACAACTGTCTGGACGGCATCCGTTCGATGGACGACGGCAAGGACATCCCGTACAGACTGGTCTGAACAGGTTTATCAGCAGACAGCACGTCACCGGATCGGGTGATCCCATGGACATGATGATAGGCTATTGCGGTCTGGACTGCAGGAAGTGCGAGGCTTACCTGGCCACCGTCAACGATGATGACGAGGCCCGTAGGGACATCGCCAGGAGATGGTCCGAGTACAACCACGTGGACATCACGCCTGACATGATCAACTGTCTCGGATGTCGCGCGGATGGTGTGAAGACCCCTTACTGCAGTCATTTCTGCGAGATCAGGAAGTGTGCCCTGGGGAAGGGGTACGAGACCTGCGGCGGCTGCTCCGATATGGAATCCTGTGGGAAGGTCGCCATGGTCTTCCAGAATTCCGACGAGGCACGTGACAATCTGAGGTCCGGTTCGGATTGAACCCGGGTCGACGGACAGCATCCCGATGCCGCTCTCTCGATAACGGTAATAACGGGTCCGATGCTACGTTCAGGCATGAGAGCGAGAATAAACGGCATCGAGGTCGTCTACGAGGACACAGGCGAAGGCGTCCCGCTGCTGATACTCGGGGGCTTCGGGGCTGACCGGGACTTCTGGGTCGGAGCGACATCCGCCTTCCCCGGATACAGGATCGTGACCCCCGACAACCGCGGGGTCGGTGAAACCGTCTATTCCGCCGGGTTCAGCGTCGAGGACCTGGCCGAGGACGCCTTCCTTCTGATGAGGCACCTCGGGATCGACCGCTTCAACATTCTCGGATGGTCCATGGGCTCTCAGATCGCTCAGATCCTCGCAGCGCACCACCCCGACTCCGTTATGGGCCTTGTTCTCGTGTCCACCTACAGCAGGATACCCGCCAGGAGCGACTATCTCCTGAGGACGCTGTCACGCATGGCCGCCGAGGGGGGCTCCTCCGTGGAGTCGTTGGCGGTGGCCGTCAACGCCTTCTGCTGCACCGAATCCCTTTTCGGGGAGCTCAGGTCCACGGGGACGGAGATGCCGCTGCCCGACAGGGTGCAGGACCCCAAGGGCCTGTACGATCAGACCGTGGCGATGTCGGAGTGCGATTCGCTCCCCATCCTCGGTCGGATCGCGGCACCCACGCTCGTCGTCCATGGGACGGAGGACCTCATGGTCCCGTTCGGGTGCGGTGAGAGGGTCGCCTCCTGCATCGCGGGAGCGGAGCTGAAGGCGATCGACGGCGAAGGGCACGCGATGCCCCTGTCGCTGTACGCCGGGGATGCCATGCGCATCTTCGACAGGGCCGCACGGGCCCGTCGGATGTGTTGATAGAAGGTTCCGGGCTCGCGCCCGGATAAAGGTAGTTCACCCGAGGGTGACGGAGCCCGCGACGCGGAGCTTCCCGCCCTCGAGGTACATGATGGTCGCCTTGTCGCCGGGCTTGTGGATGATGTCCGACTCGAGCTCGAAGACGACCTTCGCGCTCCTGAAGTCCCCGTCGTCCTCTGCGGACGCGACGCGGCAGGGGACCATCTGCATCCAGTGCCCGATGTGGAGCACCATCCCCTCCTTCAGGGCCGAGGGCCAGTACTTCACGAGGGACACCTTCCCCTCGATGTGCCTGGACATCTTGACGGACTGGTCCGTCGTTATCACGAACCCGCGGTCGAGCTCATCGGACTCGATGTTGCGGAGCGCCAGCCCCACATGGTCCCCCTTGACCGCATCGGCGGCGTCGAGGTCGTGCTTCTGGATCGACTTGAGGATGACCTCGCGTCCCAGGGGGAACACGGTCATCTTGTCGTGCTTCCTGAACCACCCGTCTATGACGGACCCGAGGACGACGGTCCCGACGCCCTTGACGTTGAAGTGGCTGTCCACGGGGCATGACCCGCATGTCCCGTCGCCGGGCTGTCCCCCCTCCTCCTTGGCGAGGGCTATGAGCTCCTCCCTCAGCTTGATGGGGTCCTCCTCCCTGAGCTCGTAGTTCTCCAGGCAGGTGCCTGCGAGGAGGGGCTTGAGCTGCTCGGGCTGAATGTAGTTCCTGAGGACGATCCATCCCTTGTCTATGCCGAGGGAGTCGGTCATGACGATGGTCTCCCCCAGGAAGGAATCTATCTTGTCCACCACGAGTATCGCGAACTCCGACATCGCGACCGAGTAGAACAGCGACGAGAGCTTCTCGGGATATTTCGAGGGCTCTATCAGGGTGAACGAGTCGGTCCCCGACTTGTGGTCGTAGAACGTCATGTCGGTGACGGTACCCTTCTTTCCGACGGTCCCCGCGAAGTCCTTCGCACCGAGCACCGCTATGTTGAGGTTCCCCATTTTCAGATCTCCGTGTCGTCGAGGAGCCTGACTCCTGCTTCCTCAAGGATCTCGACCGCCCTGGGGGTGTCATCGACGCGAACGAACAGCACGCTTCCGGAGGAACCGGTGTAGAAGTACCCGTACTCGATGTTGATGCCCGCGCTTCCCAGCTTGTCGGCTGCCACGAAGAAGGAGTTGGTGGCGTTCGTCACCGATATGGCGATGATGTCCGTCTTGCGGACGATGATGCCCTTCTCCCTGAGGCTCTCGAAGGACTGCTCCGGGTTCTCCACGATCGCCCTGAGGATCCCGAACTCGGCGGACTCCGCCAGGTTGAACGCCCTTACCTTGAGGTCTGCGTTCTTGATGATCCTGCATACGCTGGCCAGACGTCCCGGTTCGTTGTTCACGAAGATCGAGAGCTGAGTTATGATCTTGTCTTCCTTCATTTCAAATCACCCTTGTGTCGACGACCCTTTTCGCCTTGCCCTCGAACCTCGGGAGTTCTCCCGGGGCCTTGAGCTCCACCTTGGCATAGATGTTGAGATACTTCTTCAATTCGTTCTCGATCTTCTTCCTGAGCCTGGTCATCTCATCGACCTTGTCGCTGAACGCCTCCTCACGGATCTCCACCTGGACGAGCATGTCGTCCAGGGCACCCTCCCTCGAGACGTAGATCATGTACTGCTGTCCGACCTCGGGGATGTTCATCAGGGTGTACTCGATCTGAGACGGGAACACATTGATTCCACGGATGATGAGCATGTCATCGGTCCTTCCGGAGATCCTTCCGATCCTGGGGGACGTGCGTCCGCACTCGCACTCGTCCTCCATGAGGTACGTGATGTCCCTGATCCTGTACCTGACCATGGGCATCGCCTCCTTCTGGAGCATGGTGACGACCATCTCTCCCTTCTCCCCGTTCTCCAGGGGCTCCCCGGTGTCCGGGTCGATGATCTCCACGTACATGATGTCGCCGCAGACGTGCAGTCCGTTCTTCTCGGAGCACTCGGTGAACATGGGCCCAGCCTGTTCGGAGGTCCCGTAGATGTCGTAGGAGTCGATGTTCATCTCGTTGCTGATGTACTGCCTCATGTTCTCGGACCAGGGTTCCGCTCCGAGGATGGCCTTTCTCAGCTTGGTGTCGTTCTTGATGCTGACGCCCATCTTGTTGGCGACCTCGTTCAGGTGGATGAGGTAGGACGGGGTGCAGGCGATCGCGGTGACGCCGAGGTCCTGTATGAGCTCCACCTGCCTCTGGGTGCTACCGGTCGATGACGGCAGCACGGTGGCTCCCACAGCCTCTCCGCCGTAGTGCGCCCCCAGACCTCCGGTGAACAGTCCGTATCCGTACGACACCTGGAGGACGTCCCCGGGACCGATGCCTATGGACGTGAACGAGCGGGCGAGAGCCTCCGTCCAGTATTTCAGGTCGCCCTGGGTGTATCCGACCAGCGTGGGCTTCCCGGTGGTACCGGAGGACACGTGGTACCTGACGATCTCCTTCTTGGGGACGGTGAAGAGCTTGTCGGGGTAGTTGTCGCGGAGGTCCTGCTTGTACATGAACGGCAGCTTGCGTATGTCTTCCAGGCAGGTGATGTCGTCCGGATGGACCTTCGCCTCGACCATGCGGTCGTGATAGAAGTTGTTGAACGAGTACAGGTTGTAGACGAGCTGCTTCAGCTCGCGGTACTGGAGCTTCTTGAGCTCCTCCTTGGGCATGCATTCGATTCTCGGGTTCCAGTACATGATTACCCTCTGTTCAGATAATATACTTCCATATCAGAGACAATATAAATTCGATGCGCCCTTCCCGCCCCGTATCGGTGGCGCATGACTGGTCAGGAGGACGTATGGGACGCATTCTACCGCTCCAACGGGAGGGCATGGAGGGGGAACTGCAGGATGCCGGACCCTTTCGGAGGGATGGGCGACGCCCTCGATATCGGATGCGGGAGCGGCAAGAGCACATCGTCGCTGATCGACATGGGCTACGACGTCACCGGTGTGGACTTCTCCGCGGAGGCCGTCTCGATCTGCAGGGACCGCTTCGATGCCCGTTTCGAGCAGGGGAGCGTGCTGGCCCTTCCGTTCCCGGACGGATCGTTCGACTACGTCACGCTGATACACGTTTTGGAGCATGTGCCGGACGGGGACATGCCGTCGGTCGCATACGAGGTCCGTCGGGTCCTCCGCACGGGCGGTCATGTGTTCATCCGGGACTTCGCACCCGGGGACCTTAGGTCGGGGTCCAGGGAGGGATCGGACATCGACTACTTCCACAGGGGCCCGGACGCCATCGCCGGATTCTTCGACGGCCTCTCGGTCGTCAGTTCCGAGCTCGTCGAGGAGCGCACGAGGTTCGGAGCCGTTCGGAGGAGATCGGAGGTCCTTCTGAGGCTCGATCCGTGAGGGCGCTGTCCGGGATCCTGTCGCATCGTGGCCCCTGACGTGACACCGCATGACTCAGCATCGTACCGGGGGCGAACTGTACATCACAACCGTTGGTGGCAGGAATCCCGCGATGTATCAGGCAGCATGTTCCGATACGGTAGTTTAATCATCAATCGAGACCAATCGGGGGCCCATGTCAACGAAGCGTTGCCCCCAGTGCGGGCACGAGAACCCTCCCGAGACCCTCTTCTGCGAGGAGTGCGATTGGAGGCTGGATTTGGATTATAAGCCTGACAAGACTCCCAATGCCATGCTGTTCCCTGCGATCACCGCCATCCTGGGGATCATCGCCGTCGCATGTGGGTTCATCTCCGGCGCGGAGATCGGCGCGGTCATATGCGGAGGCATCGCCATGGTCATAGGAGGCTACTCTGTCAGCAAGGCGAAGCTCACCGGATGCGGAAACTCGGTCATCGTCCTCGGAGGCGTCGGGCTCATCCTGGGTGTCATCGGATTCCTCGTGGGATTCTCCGCGGTCGTCGGAGCGATCTGATGGCAGTATATCGCGGGAAGTATGTCCTCGAGGGACTTGGAACGATAAGTCCCGAGATGGAGCACAACCTGGACATCGCGTACGACATCTGCATGTCGTATCGGGACGATTTCCCTTGCGAGATGTGCGGGAGGTGCTGTCACCAGCCCCACATCATCGTGAAGCCCGAGGAGATCGACAGGGTGGCGACGGCCGCAGGCATCCCGATATTCGACTTCCTCAGGAACTATCTCGTCCAGACGGACGACGGCAGGTTCCTGTTCAAGAGGACCGACCCATGCGCGTTCCTTGGCAAGGACAACCGCTGCACGATATGGAAGGACCGTCCTCAGATATGCGACGACTTCCCCTATGCGGTCTCGATGTTCATGAGCCGTGTGTACCTGGCCCTCACCAATCCCGATGCGGACATATTGGACCTCATATCCTACATGGACGACACCTGGCCGTGCACGTCGGTCATCAAGGGGGACATCGCCGGGAAGGTCGAGGCCGCACGCAAGGACGTCGTGTCCCTCTGAACCATCATCCAAACGCCCGGCCGGGGCTGTCACGTTCCCCGGCCCTTCTCCAATCGTTCTCGAGTGCTCCCTAAACGGTAATAACCGTGCCGTCCGATACGGTGTCGATGTCTGAGCCTAAGAAGAAGATCCTCATGATCGTCCTGGACGGTATGGGGGACCGTGCCTGTCCGGACCTGAGGGGACTGACGCCGTTGCAGTATGTCAGGACGCCCAATCTGGACTGGTTCGTGGGTCACGGTCGTTCGGGGATCTGCGATCCGATCTCCCCCGGCATCCGCGCCGGGAGCGACACCGCCCACCTGGCCATCCTCGGGTACGATGCCCGGGAGGTGTACAGCGGCAGGGGACCCTTCGAGGCGATCGGGGCGGGACTGGACATCCAGCCCGGGGACGTGGCGCTTAGATGCAACTTCGCGACCGTCAACTCCGACATGGAGATCCTGGACCGCAGGGCGGGCAGGATCAAGGACCCCGAGACCACCATGCTGGCCGATTCCCTGGACGGCATCGAGATCGATGGCATAGAGTGCTTCGTCAAGGCGAGCACGGAGCACCGTGCGGTACTCCTGCTCAGAGGGGACGGCCTGTCTCCGGACATCACCGACTGCGACCCGGGCGAGGACTCGTTCCTCCTCAGGTGCATGCCGAAGGACCCGGACGACGACGATGCGGCCTTCACGGCACAGGTGGTCAACGCGTTCATGGACGAATGCCACGAGCGCCTCAAGGGCCATGTGATAAACCGCAAGAGGTCCGCCGCGGGGCTGCCGCCGGCCAACATCCTCGTCCCTCGCGGGGCCGGGGAGTATCCGACCATCGATCTCTTCACCGAGAAGTACGGCATCTCCGCCACATGCGTCGCGGGTGTCGCACTGGTCAAGGGGATATGCAAGGTCTGCGGGCTCGACGTCTACCCTCTTCCCGGGGGATGCGACGGAAGCCTGGATTCGGACCTCATATTGAAGATCGGGAGCGTCCTGGACGCTTTGAACGAGTACGACTTCGTCCTCATGAACATAAAGGCAGGCGACATCGCAGGTCATGACGGGGATGCCAGGTCCAAGGCGGAGGTGGTCAAGAGGGTCGACGAGGCCATAGGCATCCTGAAGAGCGAGATGCCCGACAACCTTGTCGTCGTGATAACCTGCGACCATTGCACCCCATGCTCCCTCCTGGACCACAGCGGGGATCCCGTCCCGATAGCTTTCTACACCAAGGGCATGGTCTGGGACGAGGCTTCCGAGTTCAGCGAGACCGGTTGCGCCAAGGGGACCTTCGGACGCATCCGTGCCATGGACATCATGCCCATCGTCATGGACCTCGCCAACCGCACCGAGAAATTCGGGTCATGAGGAGAACAGGGTCAGCTCCGCATGCAGTGTCCCGCCGGATGTGACGGGGACCGTGACGGTGGCGCTGGACGCGGTCATGCTCCCGGGGTGTCCTATCTCCGAGCGCTTCGGACCCCCTTCCGTCCCGGGCGGGGTGAACTCGAGGACCAGGAGATACGGTCTGCCCTTCGAGAATCCGTCAAGGGCCTCTTCCAGGTACTCCCTCGGCCCGTCCGCCCCGGTGTTGACGTGCAGGGCGGCCAGGTCGGACAGCTTCACCAGGGAGTCGTCCCCCTCGGTCATGTCGGACAGTCTCATCCTGGAGTCCATCAGGCCCTCAAGGAACTCGGACGGGTCGCGGTCGTCCTTCGACACATGGTCCATGTACCCGACGGTGACCGCGGCAGCCATCATTATGACCACTATGAAGATCATCGCATCCGTCATGGCGACGAACCCTCTGCGACTCATGCGCATACCGTCACCTCGAATATGGCCGTCACCGAACGGCCGTCGTCCATCGGGACGATAGAGGTCACGGTCCTCGTGAACAGGCTGCCATCCAGTGATCCTATGATGATCGGCGCGGGCTCTTCGCAGATTCCTCCCGGGATCAGAATCGTCACGGCAATGCCGTCAAGTCCCTTCGAGTCCGCATAGTCCTCCAGATATCCCTGGAACCCGGGGTTGAAGAGACCGTCCGATATGTTCCCGGTCATCATGTCCGGGTCGATCCCGTCCGTCGGATCCATTACGATCGTAGCGGAGTGTGTAGCGACCCCCAGGAACGCGGTGAGCACGGTGACCACGGCCATCATCGCGATCATGGCCTCCAGGAAGCCGATGTCCCCTCTAGCGTCTGCATTCATGCCTTACATGTGCGTTCGCAGAGGTATATAATATCGAGTCCGCCGCTCATATGTGCGGGTGTGCTCACTCGTTCCTGAGGCCCCTTTTGTAGAGTCCCTGGGTGAAATTACTGCCGCACATCTCGTATATCTTCTCCCTCAGGACGGGGTCCGGCCTGGTCAGGTACATCCCGACGGCCTTGGCGAGCATGGGCGGGCGCTTCCTCACATCGATCCCGACGGAGGCCACTCCCGACCTTCCGAGCTCCTCGACGTTGTCCAGCAGGAAGAGGTCGACGGAGTTCAGGACGTGCGCGAATCCCCTTGCATCCGTGTACACGGGGAACGATGCTCCCGTCTCGTCGGTTATGGAGCCGCTCCCCATCCCCGGGTCGCGGGAGTACATGAGCTCCGTCCTGCCGAAGGCCATGACCTCGGTCCTGCCGGGATATCTCGCGACGAGGTCGGACACCTCGTTCCTGGAGAGCTCCACGGACAGCGTGGCCTGGTATATGTCCGAGGGGAACAGCGAGTTGAACGCGTTGAACGAGGGCGCGGTGTAGATCCTCTGCCCTTTGAACCTGCGGAGCTGAGAGGGGTTGCACGCCATGACGGGTCCGTCCGCGGAGCATTCGTCGGCGCTGTCGAACCTCGGCAGGAGCGCGACGCACTCCACGTCCCTCGTCCTGCACATCCTCCTGGCATCGTCCAGGCGCGGGCCCCACTCGAAGTAGACCCTGTCGGCGTACGGGAGGACCGCGTCGAGCACCTTCAGGCTGTTGACGTAGAACGACCTCTCCGGGAC
The DNA here is from genome assembly GCF_047501175.1 of Candidatus Methanoprimaticola sp. MG2. Lineage (NCBI taxonomy): Archaea > Methanobacteriati > Thermoplasmatota > Thermoplasmata > Methanomassiliicoccales > Methanomethylophilaceae > Candidatus Methanoprimaticola > Candidatus Methanoprimaticola sp. MG2. The sequence continues at coordinate 38,924 of NZ_JBEQWH010000003.1, read as the reverse complement.
CATGTCCCTATGGGGGTGCCTGGGTGGCACGGTGTCGTTGGGGACGTGCCGGGAGGTGGTCCCCGTGAGCTTGGGGGCCTTCCCGATGAGGTTCTTGACCTCGTCGATCCTGGGGTCGTACGTGCGGTATATCTCGTAGTCCCCGTCGGGGATCTTGAACGGGACGAGTATGGGGTTCGTCTCGACGACCTTGAACCCGCCGACCTTCGTGTCGCCCCTGAATATGGACAGTCCGTCCTTCACTCCGACCGGGTCCACGAACTTGGATGTGTCGAACCTCTGGTTCCTGATCCTGGCCCTTCCCACGAAGAACCCGCGGTTGTCGGGGAACAGGGGCTGGACGGGGGATGTGACGCCGTCCAGGTATCCGGACGACGTCCCGCGGTTGAAGACGGTCCTGAGGAGTCCGAGGGTCTCCTCGTACTCGTCACCGAACTCTCCGGCCTCCGCCATCGAGTAGACCTTGGTGGACAGATAGGCATATGCGGGCGAGCGCATCCTCCCCTCGATCTTCAGGGATGTGACGCCGATGTCCCTGAGCCTCCCGATGTGGTCGGCACCGAAGAGGTCGGCGCAGCTCAGGAGGAATCCCGTCTCGCCATCCTTGGTGTACCTCTTCCTGCAAGGCTGTGCGCACGATCCGCGGTTGCCGCTCCTTCCGCCCATGAAGCTGGACATCAGGCATCCGCCCGACATGCAGTAGCAGAGCGCCCCCTGGACGAACACCTCCGTCTCTATTGGGGAGTCGGGGACGATGCGTGACAGCTCATCGAGCGTGAGCTCCCTTGCGAGGACCGCGCGGTCGAGGCCGTTCTCGGCGCACCACCTGAGTCCTTCGAGGGAGTGGATCTGCATCTGTGTGGAGGCGTGTTTGGGGATGTCGATGCCCGAGACCGCTCTGAGGAGTCCCAGGTCCTGGATCAGGACGGCGTCCGCATCGATGTCCCTGAGGAACCTCACGAACGCGACCGCCTCGTCCAGTTCCCTGTTGAATATGGACGTGTTGACCGCCACATGCACACGGACGTCGTGGTCGTGCGCATATCCGATCGCCCCTTCGAGCTCCCTGTCCGAGAAGTTGCCCGCGAACGCACGGGCTCCGAAGCTCTTTCCTGCGAGGTATACGGCGTCGCATCCGCCCTTGATGGCGGCAGCCAATCCTTCGGGGTTGCCTGCCGGCGATAGTATCTCCACGCTATCAGGAACGGGTCCCCATATAATATGGGTGGTCTCCGAAGTCGGTCGGTCGTACGGTGTCCGGATGGGGTTACGGGGTCCCATCGATCCTACAAATATCTAAGGATTTTTGTGTAAGTGTTACACCACACCTCCTGCGTTATAAAAGATGAGACGAAGTCCGTTCCATGGAACTGAGATTCGATCTCACAGGGATGCTTTCCAGGGGGAAGGATGATGCTCCGAAGGCGTCGCTTTCGGGGGATTCGCTGATAATCGACTGCAGGGAGTGTGAATTCATACCGCTTCCCGGGTCCAAGGAGTGCATACGGTGCATGGTGTTCTCGCTGTGCTCCGTCGGAGGCGCGGGCAGGATCGTCATGAGGACCGGGAGGGACATAGAGGTCTCCGGGACGGCGGGGCGCATCCTCAGGGACGTGGCATCGCTGAAGAGATGGGCGGTCCCTGCGGAACCCCCGAAGGGGAGGTGCCGCACATGCCCGGTCTCCAGGACGGCCGTGGTCGAGGAGGCATGGTCCAGGTTCCCGGACCCTGTGCTGGGGATGACGGCCGAGGAGATCGTCTCGTCGGCTCCCGACAGGGAAGGGTGTGCCGAGTGCACGGCCACCACCGTGAAGACCCTGGACCAGATCTCGGAGGGGATGTCGGCCATCCGTAGGTCAATGACGGAATCCTACAGGAGGGAGGCACCGTGAGCTCGCTGAGGATCCCTCCATTCGCCTCGATATTCCGTCCGGACCCGGAGAGGGCCCCCATGGACGACGGGACGTCGGAGGAGATGGGCGAGAGCACACTGTTCGACAGCACCCCTCCGAGGTCCACCGTAGCGACCATCGCGACCGACGGGCCGGACAGGGCGCCGGGGTCCAGGACGAGGGCGGCCCCCGCTTCGTTCACGGAGATGTTCGCCGCCATCGCCGGTACGGCGGTGAGGTCCAAGCCGTCCTACGCCGACTGTTGGATATCCCCCTCCCCGGACCTCCGCAGGGTGGCATCCTACATGACCGACGTGGGCTCCGTCGCGATAGGTGTGTCCAACAACGGGGAGACGATGTACTGCGTCACGCCGAGGGAGTACGCGTACCCAGACGCCCTCAACGCCGTCGTGATGGACGTCATAGAGGAGATCCGCGACGCATACCGCGACCGCGGGGGGAGCCTCGACAGGGATTCCGTCATGGGCATGACGCGTTCTATCCTTACCGGGAGATGGGAGGACATCAGGGACGCGTCCTCCGCCGAGGACGTGGACTCGGTGGTCAGGGACGTCTGCGCCATCGCGTACAGGCACTCCGTCGGAGCGGGGATATTCGAGGTGCTGCTGTCCGACCGGCACATAGAGGACATCTATGTGGATGCCCCCTGCTCGTCCAACAGGATCCATGTCACGGTGAACGGCATAGACGGTCTGAACTCATACATCAGGTGCTCCACCAACCTGACCGCGGAGGACCGTGAGGTCGACAACCTCCTGAACATACTCAAGAGGGACAGCGGCCTCAGGTTCTGCCGCTCCAGCCCGGTACTGGAGACGGACATCCGCGAGTTCGACGCCAGGGCCACGATCATCGGATACCCCCTGAGCCCGAGGGGGAACGCGGTGGCCATCAGGAAGCATTCCGTCAGGCCGTGGACCCTGAGCCGCCTGATCGCCAACGGGACGGTGTCCCCCAGGGTCGCAGGCATGCTCTCGTTCCTCGTCAACAGCCGTGCCACCTTCCTCGTGTGCGGGGCCAGGGGTGCAGGGAAGAGCTCCCTCCTCTCCGCGCTCATGTTCGAGTTCCCACTCAGTCAGAGGATACTCACGATAGAGGACACCCTGGAGCTTCCGGGGGACTACATGCGCAGCATGGGATACAAGGTCCAGACCATCCTGGTCGACGAGAGGATCCAGGGGACGGCGACCTCCCGTTCCGACGAGGCCCTCCGCGTCTCCCTCAGGCTGGGGGAGTCGGCCATCGTGATGGGGGAGGTCAGAGGGGATGAGGCGAAGACGCTGTACCAGAGCATGCGTGCGGGACGCGCCGGCAGTGCGATCATGGGGACGGTCCACGGGGATTCCGCATCGTCCGTCTACCAGAGGATGGTGTACGACATGGGCATCCCGCCCGAGGCGTTCATGGCGACGGACGTGCTCATAACGCTGGAGACGGTGAGGGACCGCCGCAGCGGCAACCTGATCCGCAGGGTGAACGAGATCGTGTCCACGGGGAAGGAGCCGGGCGAGTTCGAGGACATGTCCACCCCGGAGGGCATGATGCGCTCCCCGTTCATGGGCCGTGTGCTGAGCTCGCTGCAGATGTCCCCGAAGGACGTGTCCAAGGACATCCGTGCAAGGTCGATGATGCGTTCTTATCTCGCCGGGATGGGGACGGCCGACGAGGCGTACCTTGGCCCGGAGTGGATACAGACGGCCAACGACATCCTTTCGGGGATGAGGCCGGGCTACTCGGCGGAGATGGCACTGAACGAGCTCAAGGACAGGGTGGGGTCCGAATGAGGGTCGATCACCGCAGATTGCTGAACGAGGCCCCGACAGTGGTCGGGCTCATGACGTCGGTCGTGGAGTCGGGAGGGTCCCTGGATGTCGCTGCCAGGACCGTGGCGGAGGACGGCCCGCCGATATCCAGGTCGATATTCACGGAATGCATCCGGCTCGTGGATGTGAAGAGGTCCCCGTCCGTGAGGGATTCCATCATCGCGGCCCTGGGGCGGATGCCCGACAGCGCCTCGGGGTACCGGCAGTCCCTGATGCTGTGCATCTCCGCGGCGGACGTGGGCGATCCGCAGGAAAGGCTCAGGATACTCCGCGAGGCCTCCGATTCGGCGCTGGATGCGGTGAGGATAATGGGGGAGAGGTACAGCGCATCCCTGTCCATGCCCTGCATGCTGGTCTTCGGCCTGGGGATAATGGCCCCGATGATCATGATGTCCATACTCCCACTGATGGGAATAGGCGGGATGTTCGGGTCCATGCCGGTCGACAGCAACGTGATCCTCGTGTCTACTCTGGTGCTGATCCCGGCGCTCATACTCCTGATGGCCTTCAAGATCCGTTTCGACAACCCTTTTTTGGAGTCGGACATGGGGGTCAGCGGCATATCGTCGGCATCGCCACTTCTCCTATCGGTCCCGCTCTACCTGCTGATATCCGCGGCAGGGAACACTCCCGAGGAGGCCATGCTGTTCGCCGTCGTCTCGTCCTGTGCGATGTGCCTCATCCTCCTGGTCCGCGGACGCAGGGACGAGACGGCCAGGATCCGGTCGGAGTCCGGACTGAGGGATTCCGTGTTCGAACTGGGCAACGCGATGCTGAGCGGGGACAACTTCGAGAACGTATCGGTGGATGTGATATCGGGACGCACCGAGTGCTCGGATGTCGGGCTCTCGCTGAGGAGGGAGCTGGACCTGTGCAGGGGCGATGTGGAATCGGCCGTCCGCAGGGTGATAGAGCCGGTCTCGGCGGAGGTGTCCCGCACGCTGTGCTACATACACAGATGCTCCCTGAAGGACACCGAGGACGCCGGAAGGCTGGCCGTGGCCGTGGGAAGGCAGTTCCAGAACGGTTCCAACATACGCAAGGAGCTGGAGATACGGCTGAAGAGCATGACGGACATGATGTCCGGCACGGCGGTGCTGTTCGCCCCCATGGTCCTCGGCATGAGCATATCGATGCTGGAGCCCCTGAGCGAGATATCCGGGTATTCCGGATTGGACGGCACCGGGACCATGCTGTCCGTATACATCCTGGAACTGTGCGCTCTGATCTCCATACTCACGTCCAGTCTGGGCGGGAGGGGAAGTGTCAGGGAGATGATCTGGAAGTTCTGCCTGATGTCACCGATCGCCCTCCTGGTGTTCCGTATGTGCACGATGTTCCAGTTCCGACGGGGTTTATACCTCGGGATGCGATGCGGGGGCATGGATTTCAGGAGGCGTGCGGTTCTTATCGGATTCGCAGCCTTCGGCATCCTCCTGGCCCTGACCGTGGCGGCCCCGTTCATGGCGCCGTACGGGTCCTTCAGGATGCTGGACGGCTCTCCGGGGATGATCGACGGAGGCTGGGAGGGACACGGGCCGGTCGGGATCATATATGCGCTCGGGGACCTGTTCTGCCATCAGGAGGAGTGGAGGTCGTATGTCCTCAACGGTTCCCAGCTCCCGTTCTGCATCCGTGACGTCGGGATATTCGCGGGCCTCTCCGTAGGGTTCCTGATGGCGTTCCGCCTCGGCGGCCGCTGTTCCGACAGGAGGATCCCCGCACTCGGGCTCGTCCTGATAGCAATCATGGTCGCGGAGTGGGGCGTCGAGACCACTGGCCCGGACATGCCCTCGCTCAGGATGTTGACCGGGGTGTTAGCAGGTCTCGGCGCATCACTAATAATGGCATGGCTCCTATACAGGGACGGGGACACCTATGGTCAGTGACAGTATCGATCGGGATTGCGAGTTCGGGGATGTGCCGGCCAGGGCCGTGGAGTGGCTGCTATCGCGCGGTCATCTCACGAGTGACGACTGCTCCATGAACGTCGCCTGTGGGCGCGGAGGGTTCTCGAGGCCGATGTCCAGGGCCGTGAGGGTCCTGGTCTGCATGGACCGTGACCGTAGCGCCCTCGATGTGACCGGGGCGAGGTGTGAGGGCGGATGTAGGACGGAGCTGTTCGAGAGGGACTGGAACTCGTACGTGCCTTCCAGGGGGAGGTACGACTCGGTCCTGATATCCCCGTCATACCTCTGCTACAGCCGTGATTCGCTGCTACGTGCGGAGACGGTCTCATCGAGGAGCTGTGTCGTGGTCTTCCCGACGGTCCACGACTATCGCAGCCTTCGCAAGGCCGTCCTGAGGTCGATCGGCTTCAATGTGAGCTTCCCGGGGTTCCCGGACTACCGCCCATTCGTGGAATGGCTGTCCGATGAGGGTCGGGACCATGACTCGACCGTCATATCCACGGACATAGAGTGTCCATTGGACCTGTTCTGTGCGTCCCTGTCCAGGGACTGCATAGCCCGGGGCGCACCGGCGGATACCGTGGAGGATTCTGTCAGGACATTCGCGGAATCACTGTTGTCGGGGGATGTCGTGAGGATCCGTTTCGAGGCATGTATCGTCGCATGGAATGTGAAGAAGTGAGGCAGGCAGGCACTGGGTCCTGACGCCGGCCCATCCGTAGTTCAAATTTGAGGCACGCCGGTCTTAATGAGGGTGCGTATCATGGAATGGGACTTACTGGCTACCCGCCTCAGTAGGGGTTAAAGAGGTTTGGTTTAAAAGGTTTGGATGGGCTCATTCGCACTTCGTCCATCCGCATGACTTGCATACGTTGCATCCGCCCTGGAATTCGAGCTCCGCACCGCATTTCGGACAGGGGTTCTTGATCTCCCTGACGGGCGCCTCCTCGGGCGCCTCGTCGTCTATGCCCCTGATCTGCGCCTGCATCTCGTTGTACATGTCGGTCAGGGCCCATCCCACCGCCATGGGGCAACAGGATCCAAGGGACGTGTCCTTCTTGGTGTGGGTCCTGACGACGTAGGAGGGGCAGGATCCGCATGATTTGAGCTGGTCCACGATCTTATCGATGCTGCATCCGGACCTGGCCGCGAGGGATATCATCCTGGAGAGCCCGACCATGAAGTTGTTGCATCCTCCGGTCGATCCCTTGTTGAGGTACGCCTCCCTGAGTTCGCCGGTGTTCGGGTCGAAGAACGCCGTGCAGTGAAGGCTTCCGCAGCCGGTCATGAGCTTCCTCTTCTTCCCGACCACGTTGTCGGCGACATCCTCCACGGCACCGCGCTTGTCCTCGGAGGACGAGGTCTTGTCCGCGGGCTTCTCGCTCTCCTTGGTGGAGAGGATCCCCAGACGCTTGCATCCGTCGCGGAACACGGTCACACCCTTGCATCCGGACTCCCACGCGAGCATGTAGATGTTGTACACGTCGTTCTCGGGGAAGTTCTCGGGAAGGTTGACCGTGGAGCTGATGGATGCGTCGATGTGCTTCTGCCAGACGGCCTGCATGTCGATCCTGTTCCTGTAGTCCAGGTTCTGTGCCGTCACGAAGAATCCGGGAAGGCCCTGTTCGTTCTCGATCTCCGGGTGGGCGTCCATGTACGACTGCACGATGGGCGTGTAGACCTTGTAGTACTGGTCATGGTCCTCGAGGGAGGTCGTCCTCCTCTCGTACGACAGTGCGAAGATCGGTTCGATCCCCCCGGAGATGCCCAGCATGGTGGACAGCGTCCCGGTGGGGGCGATGGTCAGCAGCTGGGAGTTCCTGAGCCCGTACTCCGCGACGAGGGCACGGGTCTCGTCGGACGCGTTCTCCTTGAAGAACGGGGAGTCGATGATCTGCTGCGGGACGCACTTGGGGAACATGCCCTGTTCCTTCGCGAGGACGGCGGACTCGTTGATGGCGGTGTCCATCATCAGCTTCCCGAGCCTGTCGCAGAACGATACCGCGTCGGGCGAACCGTAGGTGTACTCCAGCATGATGAGCATGTCCGCCAGGCCCATGATCCCCAGGCCGATCTGCCTCCAGTCCGTGACCGACTCCCTCTGCTCGGGGAGCGGATGGAGCGGGAGGCCCTCGTCGAGGACGTCGTTGAGCGCGCGGACGCATATCCTGACGGCCTCCGTGAACTCCTCCGACTGGAATTTGCCGTCCCTGACGAACGCCGCGAGGTTGATGCTTCCGAGAAGGCAGCTCCCTCCCGCGGGAAGGGGCTCCTCGGCACAGGGATTGGTCCCTGCATAGGAATAGTCGGGGAATTCGGACAGGAGGTTCCACTCGGAGATCCTGTCCCAGTAGAGGCATCCGGGCTCCCCATAGTCCCAGTTGGTGTAGCAGAGCCTCTGGAAGAATGCGTTCGCGTCGAGCTTCTTCTCGATGTGCTGGTTGCTCTCGGGACGGTCGAAGACCTGGGTGTAGGGCTTCTTGTCGCGGACGCATTCCATGAACTCGTCGCTGACACGGATGGACATGTTGGCCTTGGTGACCCTCTCGAGGTCCGTCTTCACGGACATGAACTCCTCGAGGTCGGGGTGGTCGCAGGAGATCGTCAGCATCAGGGCACCGCGCCTTCCGTGCTGTCCGATGAGGCCGGTGACCATGGAGAACAGGTCTGTGAAGGAGACCGCTCCGGATGTCTCGGACGCGGTGTTGTTGATCTTCGCGCCACGGGGTGCGAGCTTGGAGATATCGATCCCGGCGCCCCCTCCGTAGCTGAATGTGCGTGCGAGCCTCCCGGCGGTCTCGAAGATGGACTCTATGGAATCCTCGGGAGGGGTGAGGACGTAGCAGTTGGAGTATGTGACCTTGAGGCCGCTCTTGTGGAGGCCCCTGTTGGCAAGGATCCTTCCTCCGAAGAGGAATTTCTTCTCTGCGATCATCCTCCTGAGGTCCTGATTGCCGTTACTGATCCTGTCCAGCCATTCGTCGAAGCTCTCGCCCTCGTGGCAGTACTTCTTGGTCCAGATGTCAGTGCCCAGCTCATTGTCCTTGCCTAACCAGTCTCCTATCTGCATGTCCACTTCCCCATAATCCGTCCACATCAACTGGGATGCCTCGGCTCACGCGCCATCGGCTTATCCTATTTATTGACCTTCGTTGTCATTGAATTCTTGGTAATGGAAGGATATGTTGGAGTATATATCCAACTAATATAAAAGAAACGAAATTCTTTGTATGTACGTTCAGATAATACCAAAATAATCAAGCTTTCACGTATAATAATAAGCTTATCAGGCGCATACAAGCTGTTGACGGCGTTAAAGTGTCATATCTTCGAAGCATAATCCCTATGGACGATTTTGGACGTGAAGGATATGCAATCCTTGTCTGAAAAGGCCTTTGTGGGTCTGATTGGCATCAGTGGTCCGCGGATAATGGACGATCCTTGTTGTTTGCCCAGGGCATGTCCCACGCACGCCCGGGCGCTCATCACCTGTTGCTCTGACAGCGGCTGAGGAGCTCCATCTTGTCCTCATAGTAGGAGACGCTCATGTCCATGTGGTGGATGTGGGGGTTCTCGAACCTCTGCTCCTCCTCCCAGATCTCGTCCCTGAGCTGCATCCTCACATAGTCGCGGATCTCGGTCAGGCTCCTCTGGGGGGACACCCTCGTACCGTTCACGATGATGGGCTTGAGGAGCGGCCTCGCGGTGTGTCCGGACAGGTCCACCTTCCTCCATGGCCGATGTGTGTCGATGACATCGTAGGGTCCGGACAGGTCCACCTCCTCGTCCTCGTGGGTGATGAGGTCGGACGTGGCATGGCCGGTGGAATCGTAGATGCGATACACCATCTTGCGGCCGGGATTGGTGATCTTCTCCACCGCCTCCGACACCTTGATCTTGGGGATTGTGACGCCGCCCTTCTCGATGGCGGAGATCTTGTACACCCCGCCGAAGACCGGGTCGCTCTTCGATGTTATGAGCCTCTCGCCGACTCCGAAGGCATCTATGCACCCTCCCTGGTCGATGATGGAGGATATGGAATACTCGTCCAGGCTGTTGGAGGCAATGATCCTGCAGTCCTCCATGTCGGCTGCGTCCAGCATCTTCCTGACCTCCTTGGTGAGGTATGCCAGGTCCCCCGAGTCGAGACGGACGCCCTTGAGCCTCTTGCCCATGGGCCCGAGGACCTCCTTGGCACAGCGGATCGCGTTGGGGGTGCCGGACTTGAGGACATCGTACGTGTCTATCAGCAGGACGGTGTCGTCCGGGTAGATGCGCGCGTACGCCGCGAACGATTCGTACTCCGACTCATGGTACATCACCCAGCTGTGGGCCATCGTGCCGCTTATCGGGATGCCGAACATCTTTCCGGAGAGCACGGTGGCCGTGCCTGCAACGCCTCCTATGTACGCCGCCCTGGCCCCGTACACCGCCGCGTCCATGTTGTGCGCCCTGCGGGCCCCGAAGTCGGACACGGCGCGGCCCTTCGCCGCACGGACTATCCTGGATGCCTTGGTGGCTATCAGGGACTGGTGGTTGAACTGCGCCAGTATGGCCGTCTCCACGATCTGCGCATCGATGAGGGGTGCGGTCACGGTGATGACGGGCTCTCCCGGGAATATGACGGTCCCCTCGTCGAAGGCTGAGACAGATCCCTTGAAGCGATATCCCCTGAGGAACTCCAGGAAACCGGGGTCGAACATCCCCAGCGACCCGAGGTATTCGATGTCGTCGTCCTCGAAGTGCATGTCCTCGATGTACTCGACTATCTGTTCCAGACCGGCGAATATGGCATATCCCCCGTTGTCGGGGATCCTGCGGAAGAACACGTCGAACGTGGCGACGTCATCCGGGTCGGAGTCCAGGAAGTAACCGTTGGACATCGTCAATTCGTACAGGTCCATGACCATGGACAGGTTGCGCCGGTCACACATACTCATTCGATCACCGAAGTGCTGGACCCGGCATCGTCCGGTTCCTGACAGGGTCCGGTATGCGGCTCCATATCCTAATTGTTGCCCTCGTCCGCGTCTTGTCCGTCAGCTTTGATTGTATATTCATGTCCAATCATGGGATAATTTTGTATAATACTATATAATATTAAACAAATTTATACATTAACTTACAATAAAATACATTATATACCAAATCAGTGATGGAGAAAATAGAGAAGGTAGCGTACATGGAGTACAGCCCAAGCGAAAAGACGGTCGGGGACTTGCGTGCCGAATACGGGACGGTCCCTGTCTTCTGTGAGATCCTGTCTGACATCCGCACCCCTGTGGAGGTGCTTTCCGCACTCATGGCGGAGGATGAGCACTGCTTCATACTGGAGAGTGTGGAGGACAGGAAGCGCTGGGGAAGGTACACGATCATCGGGTTCAGGCCCGAGCTGAGCATCGTATGCTCCGACGGGGATGTGACCGTGAGGGAGAACGGGGATGTCCGTACCATCGCCGCAGGGCACCCCTCGGACGTGATACGCGAGATCCTCGGCAGGTACAGGTCCCCCACCCTGGAGGGCATGCCCCCCTTCACCGGCGGTCTCGTGGGGTACTTCTCCTACGATTTCATCAAGTACTCGGAGCCGTCCCTCGTGCTGGACGCGAAGGACGACGAGGGGTTCAAGGACGTCGACCTGATGCTCTTCGACAAGGTCATCGTCTTCGACAACTTCCGTCAGACGATCTCGGTCATCGTCCATGTCAACTCGGGCAGGGACTATCAGGAGGCCTGTGCGGAGATCCGCCGCATCGTCGGTCTGATAAGGGCCGATGGGCACAGGGCGCATCCCCGGGCCGTACTTAGGTCCGGGTTCAGGCCCATGTACTCCGAGGAGCAGTACTGCAGGATGGTGGACCAGGGGAAGGAGCGCATCCGCGAGGGCGACATATTCCAGGTCGTGCTCTCCAACAGGCTGGAGGCGGACTTCGAGGGAAGCCTGCTGGATGTGTACCGCGTCCTCCGCACGACCAACCCGTCCCCGTACATGTTCTACCTGTCCGGCACGGACGTGGAGGTGGCAGGGTCGTCGCCGGAGACACTGGTGAAGCTCAGCGACGGCGTCCTCCGCACGTTCCCGCTCGCGGGGACGAGACCCCGCGGCACGGACGTGGACGATGACAGGAGGATCGAGCAGGAGCTCCTCTCCGACGAGAAGGAGTGCGCGGAGCACAACATGCTCGTGGACCTCGGGAGGAACGACCTGGGGCGTGTCTCCCGCATAGGCTCGGTGGAGGTCGAGAGGTACATGGAGGTCGAGAGGTACTCCCATGTCATGCACATCGGCTCCACCGTCGCCGGCAGGATCGCCGAGGGGAAGGATGCGATGGATGCCATCGAGGCCGTCCTCCCTGCAGGGACACTCTCCGGGGCACCGAAGCTGAAGGCATGCGAGATCATAGACGGGCTGGAGGACTGCAAGCGCGGGATATACGGCGGTGCCGTCGGATACATCGACTTCTCGGGCGACATGGACGTCTGTATCGGGATCCGCCTGGTCTACAGGAAGAACGGGAAGGTCTTCGTGAGGTCCGGGGCGGGGATAGTAGCGGACTCGGTCCCGCACAACGAGTTCATGGAATGCATGAACAAGGCCAGGGCCGCCGTGGAGGCGGTCGAGAAGGCTTCGGAGGGATTGGAATGACCACCCTCCTCATAGACAATTACGATAGCTTCTCGTACAATCTGTACCAGTTGCTCGGTACGTTCGACGATGTCGAGGTCGTCAGGAACGATGTGATCTCCGCGTCGGAGGTGATGGATGCCGGTTTCGACAGGGTTGTCCTGTCCCCCGGTCCCGGGAGGCCATGCGATGCAGGGGTCTGCAGAGATGTCGTGACCGACCTGGGGGGAAGGGTCCCGATCCTCGGCGTCTGTCTGGGACACCAGGTCATATGCGAGGCGTACGGAGCGACCGTGGGATATGCGAAGCACCTGATGCACGGGAAGGTCTCCAGGATATCGCTGGAGGAGTCCCCGCTCTACGAGGGCCTGGACAGGGCCATCCCTGTGGGCAGGTACCATTCGCTGGCGGTCGAGGAGGATACCCTCCCCTCCTGTCTGAGGGTGACCTCCAGGTCGGATGACGGGGAGGTCATGTCCGTGGAGGACCCCGTGAACAGGGTCTACGGAGTGCAGTTCCATCCGGAGTCTATACTGACACCGGACGGACCGGCCATAGTGGCCAACTTCATGGGGGTGAGGATATGACCGCGATAAGCGAGGCGGTGTCCAAGCTGGTCCTGGGAAGGGATCTGGAATACGAGGAGGCGAGGTCAGTCATGGACTCCATCATGAGCGGTCAGTGCTCGTCCGTGTCGATCGCGTCGTACCTCACGGCCCTCGCGCAGAAGGGCGAGACCATGGAGGAGATCGCCGCGAGCGCCGCAGAGATGCGCGCCCACTCGATAAAGCTGCCCGGGGACCACTCCCGCGACCTGGAGATCGTGGGGACCGGAGGGGACAGGTCCGGATCATTCAACATATCGACGACGTCGGCGTTCGTCATCGCCGCATGCGGCGTCAGGGTCGCGAAGCACGGGAACCGCGCGATGAGCAGCAGGTCGGGCGCCGCGGACGTGCTCGAGGCGCTGGGCGCCAACCTGGACATCTCCCCGGAGACGTCCGCGGAGATCCTGGAGAGGTGCGGGTTCACGTTCATGTTCGCCCAGAGGTACCACTCCTCGATGCGCTACGTCGCACCGGTGAGGAAGGAGCTAGGGTTCAGGACGGTGTTCAACATCCTGGGTCCGCTGACCAATCCTGCCGCCGCGGGCAACCAGCTCACGGGAGTGTACTCGGAGGAGCTGGTGGGTCCGGTCGCCAGGGCACTCGACATGCTCGGGGTGCTGAACGCGATGGTGGTGTACGGGAGGGACGGGATAGACGAGATGTCCGTCTGTGCGGAGACGACGGTGGGGGAGATGAGGCATGGGACGTACGACCCGTATGTGGTCTCCCCGGAGGATTTCGGGCTCGTCCGCCATTCCCATGACGATCTGCTCGGAGGAGGGCCCCAGGAGAATGCGGCTATCACGCGTTCCGTCCTGGGCGGTTCCACCGGTGCCAAGAGGGACGCGGTTCTCCTGAACGCGGGTGCGGGACTGTACACCGTGGGCGGGGCATCGTCCATACAGGAGGGCATCGAGATGGCCCGCAATGCGATCGACTCGGGGGAGGCCTCGAAGCGTCTGGACCTCTTCGTGAGGCTCACGGGTGAGGGAGATGTCCTCGATCCTTGACAGCATCGTGGAGAGCACCCGCATGAGGGTGTCCTTCGAGCGCACGGTGCGTCCGTTCTCCGATGTCAAGGAGGGGAGCATGGTGCGTCCACGCCGGACGGGGTTTCCGTTCATCCGCAACCTCCGTTCCGACGGTATGTCCTTCATCTGCGAGGTGAAGAGGGCATCCCCGTCCAAGGGCATGATCTCCGAGGAGTTCCCGTACCTGGACATAGCGAAGGGCTACGAGCGTGCCGGCGCATCCGCGATATCGGTGCTCACGGAGCCCCGCTTCTTCAAGGGGAGGGATGCGTACCTGGAGGACATCGCGGACACGGTCTCCGTGCCGGTCCTCAGGAAGGACTTCATAATCGACGAGTACCAGATATACCGTGCGAAGGAGATCGGCGCGTCAGCGGTGCTGCTGATAGCGGCGATCCTGAGCGACCGGCAGCTCCGGTCGTACCGCGAGCTCGCGGAGTCCCTTGGCATGGATGCGCTCGTGGAGGCGCACACCAGGGAGGAGGTCGAGAGGGCGGTCTCGTCGGATGCGGAGATCATAGGCATAAACAACCGTGACCTGTCCACGTTCACCGTGGACCTGGGAAACAGTCTAAAGCTCAGGGACCACATCCCCGACTCGGTGGTCGCGGTGTCCGAGAGCGGCATAACGTCCGCGGAGGACGTCAGGATGCTCAGGGATGCGGGATTCGACGCCGTCCTCGTGGGAGAGGCATTGATGCGCTCGTCCGATCCGCATGCGACCCTGGAGTCGATGAGGTCATGATAGTGAAGATATGCGGGCTGATGTCGCCCCTGGACGCCATATACTCGAACATGGCCGGTCCCGACATGGTCGGGTTCGTGTTCCATGAGGGCAGCAGACGCTTCATCACGAAGGAGAGGGCGTCGGAGATATCCTCGATGCTCGGCGACATCACCCGCGTCGGGGTCTTCGTCAGGGAGGACCCGGGGTTCATCCGCGACATGGTCGATTCCGGGCTGATAGACATGGTGCAGATCCATGACGCGTCGGACCGGAGCTATGTGCGCAGGGTAGTCGATGCGGCCGGGGTGCCGGTAATACAGGCGTTCATAATCAATGGGAGGGAGGACCTCGACCTCGCCGTGTCGTGCGAGGCTGACCACATAATGCTGGATGCCGGTATGGGTTCCGGCAGGAGGATCGACACGGAGATCCTTCAGGATGTCCCCGTCCCGTACATATTGTCCGGGGGGTTGGACCCGTCCAACGTGCTGGAGGCCGTCAGGACGCTCGGTCCCGCCGGCGTCGATGTGTCGTCGGGAGTGGAGACGGACGGGGCCAAGGACCCCACGAAGATGACCTCCTTCGTCTATGCGGCGAGGGGGAACTTCGAGCCGCTCCTGGAACATCACCGATGCGATGCGAAAGGGGTTTGAAGGGGTTTTCGAGACTCATTCAGCGTCCAGCGCGGCCCTCATCCCGCGGACGTACTCCTCCACGAACGGTACGCACTCCGTCCCGTGCTTCTCTATTATCTTGACGATCGCCGACCCGACGATGGCACCGTCGGCGAAGTCCGTCATGCGGCGGGCCTGTTCGGGCGTGGATATCCCGAAACCGACCGCGCAGGGCAGGTCGGTCGCCTTCCTGAGCGTGGACACCATCCCCTCCACATCGGAGCTGAACTGGGTCCTCGTCCCGGTGACCCCCATCGACGACACAACGTAGATGAACCCCTCCGCGTGCGAGGCTATCTCCGAGATCCGTCCCTCCGAGGTGGGGGCGATCATCGAGATCAGTCTGACGTTGTGCCTGGTGCAGCATTCCTGTATGTCGGCCTTCTCCTCATAGGGCAGGTCCGGGACTATCAGGGCGCAGATCCCGGCATCCTCGCATCTCTGGAGGAACCTCTCGCACCCGTAGACGAACACGGGGTTGAAGTACGTCATTATCAGCATGGGGACGTCCAGGTCCTCCCTGATGCGCATGGCCATGTCGAATATGTCGTCCGTCGTGGTGTTGGACGCGAGGGCACGGACGTCCGCGTTCTGTATCACGGGACCCTCTGCGATGGGGTCCGAGAACGGGAGCCCCAGCTCGATGAGGTCGGCTCCGGCGGATGCGAGCGTGCGCACGATCTTCTCGGACGTCCCGATGTCCGGGTCCCCGCATGTGATGAACGGGATGAACGCCCTGTGGGAGAACACGTCCCTGAGGACCGCGTCGGGATCAATCATGGATGTCCCTCCCTCTGTACCTGGCTATCGCGGCCACATCCTTGTCGCCGCGCCCGGACAGGTTGACGACCATGAGGTCGTCCTTGTCCAGGGTGGGTGCCAGATCCATGGCGTGTGCGACCGCGTGGGACGATTCGATGGCGGGGATGATCCCCTCCGTCCTGGAAAGGTACTCGAACGCCGACACTGCCTCATCATCCGTCACGGCAACGTACTGCGCGCGGTCGAGGGACTTCAGGTAGGCGTGCTCCGGACCGATCCCGGGATAGTCGAGTCCGGCCGATATGGAATACACGGGTGCGATCTGACCGTACTTGTCCTGGCAGAAGAGGGACTTCATCCCATGGAAGACCCCTGTGGTGCCCTTGGTCATGGTCGCGGCGTGCTGGTCTGTGTCGACGCCCTTCCCGCCGGCCTCGCAGCCGATCATCCTGACGTCCATGTCGTCGATGAACGGGTGGAACAGACCGATGGCGTTGCTGCCCCCGCCCACACATGCGAGCAGGTAGTCCGGTATCCTCCCTTCGGCCTCGGTCATCTGTCTGCGGACCTCGCGCCCTATGACGCTCTGGAACTCGCACACCATCTCGGGGAACGGGGCGGGTCCCATGACGGTCCCGATGACGTAGTGGGTGTCGTCCACCCTCTTGGTCCATTCGCGGAGCGTCTCGTTCACGGCGTCCTTGAGGACGCCGGTACCTTCCTTGACCGGGTGGACCTTGGCTCCCAGGAGTTCCATCCTGTAGACGTTGAGGGCCTGTCTCTCGACATCGTGGACCCCCATGAACACCTCGCACTCCAGTCCGAGGTATGCGGCGAGGGTCGCCGTCGCGACGCCGTGCTGGCCTGCTCCCGTCTCGGCTATGACGCGGGTCTTGCCCATCCTCTTGGCAAGCAGGCACTGCCCGATGACATTGTTGATCTTATGGGCACCGGTGTGGTTCAGGTCCTCCCTTTTGAGATAGATCCTCGCACCTCCGAGGTCCTCGGTCATCCTCCTCGCATAGTAGAGGGGGGAGGGCCTCCCGGTGTACTCCCTGTTCATGCGGTCGACCTCGGCGAGGAATCCGGGGTCCTTGATGCATTTGTGATACGCCTCATCCAGCTCGATGACGGCGTTCATCAGGGTCTCTGGAACGTATTGGCCACCGTATTCGCCGTATCTTCCGTCTCTTGTCATATCCATTGGGAAGGGTACAGCTTATATGTATTTTATGTTCATTAATGAATTATTTTATTCATTGATGAAGTTAATAGCTACTTTCATGACACCATCCCTGCGGTCGGAGAACAGGTCGTATGCCTCTTCGATGCGGGAAAACGGGAATCTGTGGGTGATGAGGCAGGATGCGTCCACCCTGCCCGAGGCTATGAGGTCCATGATGTCCCCGCAGTGGGACCCGTCGACCCCTCCGGTCCTGAACGTCAGGTTCTTTCCGTACATCTCCGGGAGAGGCAGGGTCTGGGGGGAGTCGTACATGGCGACGATGACCACCGTCGCATTGGGACGGGCCGCCCTCCATGCGCATTCGAAGGTATCGCTTCCGCCGGCGACCTCCAGGACAACGTCCGCTCCCCTGCCGTCCGTCATCCCCTTCAGCTCTTCTTCCAAGTCCTGTCTGAGCGGATTCACGTACGCCGTCCCGATTCCGTGCTCCCTGGCGAACTCCAGGCGGGTCTCGTCGACGTCTACGATCACGATGTCGGCCGGTCCCTTCAATCCGGCCATCATGGCGCAGCACAGCCCCGTTGGTCCCGCGCCTATGACCGCGACCGTGTGCCCTTCCTCCATTCCAGCGATGTCGCATGCCCAGTACCCGGTGGAGAGGAGGTCCCCCGTCAGGAGAGCCTTCTCGTCCGACACGGGATCCGGGATGACCGTCAGGCAGTTGTCCGCGAAGGGGACCCTGCATCTCTCGGCCTGACCGCCATCTATCCTGCATCCGAGCGCCCATCCTCCGGCGGGGTCCGTGCAGTTGTTGACCCAGCCATGCCTGCAGAAGAAGCACTCGCCGCAATAGGTCTCGCAGTTCACGGCCACGCGGTCCCCGACCGAGACATTCTTCACATCGGCCCCGACCTTCTCCACCACTCCCACGAACTCGTGTCCGAGCGCGATCCCGGGAACGGCACGCGGTACCGCGCCGGCCCCGATGTGCAGGTCGCTGGTGCATATGGACGACATGGTCACGCGTACGATCGCATCGGTCGACCTCTCCAGGGCTGGTTCCGGGATGTCCCCCATGTGGAGGTCGCCTACGCCTCCGAAGATCATGGCCTTCATGGGTGCGACATGGTCGGCCGGGGATATGTGGATAGCGACGTGTTCCGAGCGTTGCGGACGGACGTGGGCCCCTGACGGACCGTTCCCACCTACAGGCTATCTCGGCGGTTACCCAGGGTTTATATAGCATCGCTCATTTAGTCAAACACAGCACAGTCGAGGACAGTGCCTTTTTCCATCAACTAGATAGGAGATTGACCATGACTGAGGACATTCTTAAGACGGGTACGACCACAATCGGAATGAAATTGAAAGACGGAGTCATTCTTGCATCCGATCAGAGGGCCACCATGGGCAACCAGATCGCTCACACCCATGTCCAGAAGGTCTACCAGCTCACGGACAATCTCGGGATGACCATCGCCGGGGGCGTCGGTGACGCCCAGCTCATGGTCCGCTTCATGCAGAGCGAGATGTCCATCTACACGATGAGGAAGGGTGCCCCCATGTCTGTCAACGCGGCGGCGACGCTTGTGGCAAGCGTCATCCGCCAGGGATTCTACCTCGGACTCATCGTCGGAGGGTACGACAGGACAGGCGGTCATGTCTACAGCATCGACGGGGCGGGCGGATATATAGAGGACAACTACATGTCCGTCGGATCCGGTTCCGTCTACGCACTGGGAGCGCTGGAGGCGTTCTACAAGGACGGCATGACGAAGGACGAAGGGATCGATGTCGCGATAAGGGCCCTCAACTCCGCAAGGAAGAGGGACAACTGCACCGGGGACGGAATGCTGGTCTCCTACATCGGTCCGGACGGATACGAGTCCATTTCACACGAGGAGATCCTGAAGCGCTGCGACGCGCTCGGGATCGACTTCCCCAACTGAGGATAACTGGTCGAAACATCTTCCAAAACCCCTTTTTTCCGAATTTCAACAATTACAAAGCAGGTCTTTACATGAATGTCGATAGACTGTTCGATACCCTGAGGGAGGAGGTCAAGCGCTCCATGCCTCCCGACGTGAGCATCAAGGACATAAAGTTCGAGGGTCCGATCGTGGTCGTCTACACGGACGAGTACGAGAAGCTCTCCGCGAACGATTCCGTCGCGAGGATGGTCGCCCAGAACATCCACCGTAGGGTGGACATCCGTCCGGATCCCTCTGGGCTGGAGGACCCGTCGAAGGTGGACGAGATGATCCGCTCGATGATCCCCGAGAGTGCGGACATCTATGACATCAACTTCATAGAGGAGACCGGGGAGGCAGTCGTCGAGGCCATCAACCCGTCCGAGGTGGTCGGGAAGGAGGGGAAGCTGCTTGCAGACCTGCGCAAGGAGTCCGGATGGAATGTGAAGGTCATCCGTGCACCGCCGATACCTTCCAAGACCGTTTCGGATGTCAGAGGGTATCTCAGGGCGAACCACGACGAGCGCCAGGACATGCTCGAGGCGGTGGCCAGGAGGATAGCCAGGCCCAAGCTGGAGGGAGAGCAGTGGGTCAGGGTGACCGCCATGGGAGGGTTCAGGCAGGTCGGAAGGTCTGCGTCCCTCCTCACCACGAGGGAGAGCAAGATCCTGATCGATTGCGGGCTCGACCCATCTTCGGAGAACACCCCCTATTTCGGGATCCCCGAGGCGCAGCCCCTCTCGGAGCTGGACGCCGTTGTCATAACGCACGCCCATCTGGACCACTGCGGGACGCTTCCCGCACTGTTTAAGTA
Organism: Candidatus Methanoprimaticola sp. MG2; assembly: GCF_047501175.1. Classification (NCBI taxonomy): domain Archaea; kingdom Methanobacteriati; phylum Thermoplasmatota; class Thermoplasmata; order Methanomassiliicoccales; family Methanomethylophilaceae; genus Candidatus Methanoprimaticola; species Candidatus Methanoprimaticola sp. MG2. Next base: position 18,881 of record NZ_JBEQWH010000003.1, on the reverse strand, counting down.
CGGGTACAAGGGGCCGGTGTACTGCACCCCGCCCACCAGGGACCTCATGGCCCTCCTGCAGCTGGACAACATCAAGCTGGGGTTCGGCGAGAACAAGAAGACTCCCTATGAGGCGCAGCACGTAAGGCAGGAGATCCTGCACACGATTCCCCTTAAGTACAACGAGGTCACCGACATCGCGCCCGATGTGCGCTTGACGTTCTACAACGCAGGACACATCCTCGGGTCCGCGATAGCGCACTTCCACATCGGGGAGGGACTGCACAACGTGGCGTTCTCCGGCGATACCAAGTACGAGAAGACCTGGCTGTTCAACCCGGCCAACACCAAGTTCCCCAGGTTGGAGACCCTCGTCATGGAGTCCACATACGGTGGTCACAACGACATGCAGCCCACCAGGGCGGATGCGTCTGACCAGCTCGCGAACTACCTGCAGCAAGCCGTGGAGCACGGCGGACACGTCCTGATCCCTGTCTTCGCCGTTGGACGTTCCCAGGAGGTCATGCTGGTCATCGAGGAGCTCATACGTACAAAGAAGATCCCTCCCATAAGCGTATGGCTCGACGGTATGATCTGGGAGGCGACCGCCATCCACACGGCATATCCCGAGTATCTCAACAGCCAGCTGAGGACGCAGATCTTCCAGCAGAACAACAACCCATTCCTCTCGCCCGCGTTCAAGAGGGTGGAGACCGCCGACATGAGGGAGGAGATCTGCCACTCCCCCGACCCGTGCATCGTCCTCGCCACCAGCGGAATGATGTCTGGAGGGCCCGTCATGGAGTACTTCCGCGAGTGGGCGGACGATGAGAAGAACTGGCTGCTATTCGTGGGATACCAGTCCGAGGGAAGCATAGGGCGCACCATCCAGAGGGGAAGGCCCGAGATAACCCTGAACATGAGGGGCAAGCCCATCAACCTGAAGATCAGGATGCAGAGGGAGACCGTGGACGGTTTCTCGGGACACTCGGACAGGAAGCAGCTCATGCGTTACATCAGCTCCCTGGATCCCAAGCCCGACCGCATCATAATAGGTCACGGGGATGACCGCAAGTGTACCGATCTCGCATCGTCCATCTACAAGAAGTACGGGATCGAGACCAAGGCTCCCCAGAACCTCGAGACCATCAGGCTCAGGTGAAAACCATCGTCCGGCACACTCCGGTGTGCCGGACCATTCCTTCTATTCAAGTTTTGAGGACACGTATGTGTCCTCCTTCATCGATCTCGTAGAATGCAGGTTAAGCGGTTTCGGGGCCCCTCTCGAAAGAGGGGCCGTCGGTTTCAGGCGTTCGCGTTCTTCCTCTTGATGAAGAGGAACGCGAGAGCTGCGATCAGGATGACGACCACGATGACACCGAATATCATCGCCATCGATATCCCGCCGCCGTTGTCGGACGATCCCTCGGACGAGGTGTCGATGTAATATCCATCGAAGCCCTCGGAGGTTCCGTACGGTGTGCTGAACGTGACGTCCACGGTTCCGTCGCCGTTGTCCTTGGTGATGACGTCGGAGATCTCGGCGACCCTTCCGTACTGGTTCACGTTGTAGACGGAGAGGTTGTCGGCGCTCTGACCGGATTCGAGCTTGTGTGTGATCGTGAACGTTGCTCCAGTGTTTCCACTGTTGCCCATCATGTACGAGCCCGTGTTGTATGTGACATCGATGTTGTACACGGTCTGTCCCTTGGTGACCTCGGCCACCAGAGGGTCGATGGGATCGACCTTGTAGATCGAGACGCTGAGGGTGGACATGTAGAGCAGCGAGTAGTAGTCCAGCTCCGCATATCCGTACTCGGTTCCGATCTTCACGGAGTCCATGTCCTTGCCGCTCATGTCGGCGATGAGGTCATCGAGCTTCTCACTGTCTATGAACACCGTCTCTGCACCGGCCCCGTTGATGACGTAGGTCTTGTCGGAAGCCGTCCATTCGACGTTCTCGATCGTCCATATGGGCGTCAGGACGACGTCGGACGGGACTTCGAGCTGATAGGCGAGACCGTCGGTGGTTACAGTGTATCCGTCGAACCATCCGTAGAACTCGAATCCTTCCTTGTCGGCAGGTGCCTCGATATCTATGATGAAGTTCTCAAACTCCGCCTTGTATTCCTTGTCTCCGGCGGTCACGGTGTACACGATGGGGGTTGCGGTGGCATAGAGGCCTCCGTTGAACTCTTCGATGGTCCCTACGTTGTCCTTGAGGGTGTACTTCACGCCCTCCTTGTACTCGGGGAGTGCTTCGTATCCCTTGACGGGTGCGAATGTCGCGGAGGTTATCTTTCCATCGTCGATGAAAGCATGGACCTCGATCCCGTAGCTCGATGCGGGGATGTAGAACTCTCCACCGTCATACTCGATGGATGTCCCCGAGACGAGGTACACGTCTCCGCTGACGTTCTTGCCTCCGGCCATGCCGATGTATCCCACGTAGCTGTCCTTGATGGTTAGGGAGACGTCCTCGGGCATCTCGAACTCCATTTCTGTGCCCATCTCCTTGCTGATTCCGCTGATCTCCACGGATCCGGAGTTCTTCTCCTCGGAAACGACGACGTCCTTCGCTACGATGGTCATCACGGACTTGTCGGGGTAGGTTCCCTTGATGTCCATACTCTTCATCGAGTATCCTCCGCTCGCCGTGGCCTTGAGGTCGGATATCGTTCCATCGATCTTCTGCAGGTACTCGGTGGGCGCGTCCATGCCGAAGTTGGCGGATGCCACCGTGAGTCCCTCGGGTCCGTTGTTGCCTATGATCACTTCGATGCCGGATGCACTGATGTCGGCCTTCGCTCCGCCGATCTTCGCCACGGCGTCCAGGGATTCCAGGGTAGCCTTGGCGTCGATCACGGGGTTCTGTATGTCGGTGATGGTCGCATCGATCTTCAGGTTCTTCGCTTCGAGTCCGTTGATCACGGTCATCCTCATCATTACCCTGGAGGGGAGGTCCCCGTCGAACTTCAGGGAACCGAGGGATGCATTGATGGAGATCTTGTCCGTGCTGAGCGAAGCCTCTGCGTTGAGGCCGTTGAATCCGCCATCGAAGCTGGATGATGTGTATCCGTCGATCTTGGAGCTGATGGACCCCTCGCCGATGGAGAACCTCGCCGAGCCCGTGATGTCCTCGGGCACCTTGCTGTTCTCCGCCATGGTGATCTTCAGGCCCGCACTCAGCTGGATGTCCTTGATGGTGGATGCCATGGTGCCCTTGATGTCCTCCGACCCCACGTCGACCTTGAAGGATACCTCGCCGATCTTGAAGGATGCTCTGTCGGTGTCGTGTCCCTTTATGGTGTATGAGGTGGCGCTTCCCTGTTCGATGGCGAAATCGAGCGAGATGTCATCCACGGTGAAGTTGGCGGACATGTTGTTCTCGGGATCCTTCATGTCGACTGTGACGAGGCCTATGCCGGCGTTCATCCCCATGTCGGGCGTTTCGCTCAGGGATGCGCAGAACTTGATGTTCAGGTCTTCCGCGTCTATCTTCACGTCGTAGGACTGGTCATTGAGAGTCACCGTGGTCCCGGCGACGATCTCCCCGATGCGGAACTTGGCATCCTTGTTGTCGATTCCGGAGATTAACATGCCTTCGGTGTTCATGACCATCTTGTAGCTGGCCTGGATGTCCGTGATCTCCATCGAGATCTTTCCGATCTCCCCGGGGAAGGGGAGCCCCTCATTGGGGATGAACCCGTCGTTGGGTATGAATCCGTCAAGGCCGGGTATCAGGGCCTCGAATATGGACGTGTCTACCTCTCCCTTGATGGAGGGGATGTTCATGCTCATCTCGGTGACCTGGCCGTCGTCGGTGGGCTTCACGCTGATGCTGATCTCCTTCCCGTCTCCTCCGGTTATCGTTGTCCCGGCGGCGGAGAGCTTCCCGTCGATGTCCATGGTGATGTTCACGGAGTACGACTCGCCGATCTCGATGCTGGCGACCATGACGAGCGATCCCTTGAGGTCCACCGTGGTGTCCGCGACCATGGCGGTCATGGATCCGAATGCGGATATGATGGCGCCTTCCTTCAGCTCGATGACGGTCCCGTCACCGCTGAGAGCGGTGTTTATCGAGGTGACCCCAAGGATGAGGGTCCCGCCGTTCTCGACGACGATATTCCCGCCGTCCTCGAATATCAGGTTCTTGCCCGTGAGGTCCATGGGGCTCAGGGCTGTGACGGTGGTGACCTCGCTTATGGTCACGTCCGTCCGTGAGGCCTCGTTGTCGGCGGCATCGGAGTCCGCGAACATCGCAGTGGCTCCGAATACGGCGACGGCTGCGACGATGAATGCCGCAAAGGCCATCTGTTTGGTCTTCATTATAATCCTCCTTTACGCAAGCTGGACGCGTGCACAGATAGGATGTCGTTATCTGGTTATAAAGCCAACCTACGAAAAATGAGGTAATTGGTTTGAGGCCCCGTGCGGGGCCTCTTGAAAATCACCAGTTGGTGGCTCTGATCTCGAAGAAAGACTGTGCGTGCTTGCACACGGGGCAGACCTGGGGTGCGGTCTCTCCGACGTGGATGTATCCGCAGTTGCGGCATTTCCACATGACGACCTGGTCCTTCTTGAAGACCATCCCGCCCTCGATGTTCTTGAGGAGGTCGTTGTATCTCGCCTCGTGGGTCTTCTCGATTCCGCCGACGGCCTCGAAGAGGTCGGCGATCTCGTCGAATCCCTCCTCCCTCGCGATCTTCGCGAAGTCGGAGTACATGGTGGTCCACTCGTAGTTTTCGCCCTCGGCGGCGTCCTTCAGGTTCTCGACGGTCTTGGGGACCTTGTTTCCGTGAAGTGCCTTGAACCAGAGCTTCGCGTGCTCCTTCTCGTTCTCGGCGGTCTCGAGGAAGATGTCAGCGATCTGCTCGTATCCCTCTTTCTTCGCCTGGGACGCATAGTAGGTGTACTTGTTCCTGGCCATCGACTCGCCGGCGAAGGCCGCGTTCAGGTTTGCTTCCGTTTTGGATCCTTTGAGTTCCATGGGATAACCTCTGGTCACCGATTGTGCGTGGTGTATATTAACCTACTTAACAACGTTACGTCGTGACACGTCTGTTAAATAGGTCATTTCCTGAAACGGTCTCTGAAAGATTTCTTGGGATTGCCGTCCTTGTCGAACTTCTCCTTCAGGAGACGGTCGTAGTTCTTCCTGACGGATGCATCCGCGGGCTTGAGCTCCATGAGGGTCTCCAGTTCCTCCTTCGCCTTTGCATAGTCCCTGATGTCGTTCAGGAGCAGGACCGCGTAGTTCTGATGATATGTGTACTCGTTGGGGTCGAGGGCGATGGCCTTCTCATAGTACTCCGCGGCCTTCCTGAAGTCCGTCATCTGGTTGCGGAGGAACCTCGCATACGCGTTGTACGATTCGGCGGTGGGTGAGAGGACGACGATCCTCTCGAATAGCTCCGAGGTCTTCTTGTTGTTCCTCTTGTCCTTTGCGAGGACCGTGGTCATGGCCTTCATGGCATCCACGTTGTCCGGTTCGAGGTCCAGGATGACGTTCAATTGCATCAGTCCGTATTCCACGTCGTTCAGCGAGTGGACGGCGATCTCCGCGAGGACGAGCCTGGGGCGCGTGTTGTGCGGGTCCGTCTCCAGATACCTCTCCAGGGTGTTGGCGGCACCCGTGGGGTTCCCGCTCGATGCCTGGTTCCTGGCCTTGGTTATGGCCTCGAATGCCGGGTCGCTCATGGGTGCCGGGATGCGCGCCTTATATAAATCAGAATCCGGGGATGCTGAGTCGCGGACAGAACAATATATGCAGGTCTTACAATCACGTCCCGATGGGAGCGTTGAGGTCGTTCGTGGCGGGAACAGTGCTGACGCTGTTGCTGGTCGTCCTGGTGCCGATGGTCATCGATCGGTATGTGTCCGGACTCATAGAGCAGGTCGTAGGGGATGCGGAGTTCCTCCTCCTGACGTCCGAGACCATCGTCACCATCCTCATCTGGGTGGTCATGCTGGCGATACTGCTTGTCATAGGTGCCGGCGGGATCCTCAAACGCTACGGCCTGTTCGGCATCCTCGGATTGATATTCGCGTATTGGGTCCTCGGGGACGTCACGGATGCGGTCCTTCCGCTGCTGGTACTCGCCGCGACCATGCTGGTGACCTGGATCCACAGGACGAACAAGAAGAAAAAGGATACAAATTCTTGATATTTCAGTGGAACATCTACGATCATTCATCCAAGAATCATATGCCTTTATATATAATGAGGAAATGCGATTTTTTAGCAGGGGAGGTCCCGACCGCTGTAGTCATCATGTCGTTTCCTCCTTTACCCGACAGAGATTCAATGGCGCTCGATGCCCCTGCGTTTCCCTACTTTATCGCACTTTGCCGATTATGGACATCCTGTCATGGTCCGTGAAGTTGTTCGTGTACACCAAAGCGTACATCACGGACGTCATCGCCAAGGGCAACAGGAACGAGACGTAGTTCGCGATGATCCTGAACACGTCCGTCCCGAGGTACAGCGACAGGATGAACATCATCATGAACGCCCCCAACGCGAAGAAGGTCGTGAAGAGCCTGTTCTTTGCACCCTTCCAGAGGTAATAGTCCCTCGGCGCGTCCGTCCTGACCTTGGCGCCTATGTTCCTGAAGATCTGCCAGGGCAGCATTAGCGCGGGCGTGAACATGGCCAGCATCATCATGATGGCGAGCATGGTCTTCCAGCTCATCTCCTCGAGGAAGTACGGGTTCACGAACAGATATGACGAGATGAGCATCCCGAGGGCGAACAGGTACAGCGCGATCTCAAGGAACCCTCTGAGGTCGAACTTGTGGGCCGTCACCTCGGGGTCCAGGACGACCTCCTTGACGTCCAGGACATCGGGGACCATGAAGAACTTCTCGGCCTTGCCGCGTCTGCCCTCCTTCGCGTTCCTGTTCATCCCGTGGATCACCGACGGGATGTATCTGCACAGGTATGCGGAGATCACGCTGACCACGGCGATGGGGGTGAACAGCATCACCGCCAGCGTTCCCAGGAACCCGACTATGATCTCCGTCCATCCGGTGAGCTCGATGCCTATGGCACTCAGGATCTCGCCTATGGCGTACGAGAAGTACAGGTTCCCGTAGAGGGAACCGAGTATCCACAGTATGCACGTGACAACCATAGCGAAAGCCAGCAGATGCCATGACGACAGGACCCCCTTGGGGAGTCTCAGGGCCAGCGGTACCCCGATTATGGCGAAGCAGAACGTGAAGGACAGGCAGAGGGTCTCCACGAGCTTAGGCACGGAATAGCTGGCGTTGTGTATCGTGACGAAGATCCACAGCCCTATGCACACCAGGACGAAGTATGGGAAGAACCTCAGGATCACGCCGCTGTTGTCCGGGGCCGTCTGGACCCGGGGCTCGCCGGCATGGCGGTCTATCGCGGCATCTACCCTGCTGCTAGCATTCTCGACGGCGTTCAGGACCCTGTCTTTCTTCACGGTTCGACCAAGGCGGGTCACTATATAAATCGACTGTGAGAAGGAACGTATGGCTTTAACTGAATCCATGACATGGGGATTGTCATGGCCGAGCAGACCGGGCTGAAGAACCGCGGACACGCCGTATCCGACATGGAGGACAGGCGTTCTGCCGCAGAGGAGTTCACGGGCGTCGCACTCACAGAGATCGCCAAGGGCGGTATGGAGCCGGAGACCGCGGCGAAGAACGTCGAGAACATGATCGGGACCATCCAGGTCCCATTGGGCTATGCCGGGCCGATCAACATGGCAGGCGGGGAGGCCGAGGGAAGCTTCCTGGTGCCCCTGGCCACCACGGAGGGCGCATTGATAGCGTCCATATCCCGCGGGATGTCCGTGATGAACGACGGCGGAGGGGTCCGTGCCCAGGTGTTTGGGGATGCCATGACCAGGGCGCCTGTGTTCCGCGTGGATGACATCGGGCACTGCATGAGGGTCATGGACTGGGTCGACTCCCATCGTGACGATATCGACGGGGCCGTCGCCGGGACCACCTCCCACGGGAGACTCGTGAGGATCGAGATGTTCCCTGACGGAAGGAGCCTGTTCATGCGCCTCTCGTTCTCCACGGGCGATGCGATGGGGATGAACATGGCCACCATAGCCAGCGAGGCCGTGTGCAGGCTGATAGAGAGGGAGACCGGTGCCGTGATGGTGTCCGTCTCCGGGAACATGTGCTCGGACAAGAAGCCTGCCGCCATCAACATGATAGAGGGCCGCGGGAAGACCGTCCTGGCGGAGGCCAGGATACCGAAGGACGTGGTCGAGAAGCGCCTCCATACGACGTCCGCCGCCATCGTCGAGATCAACTATCGCAAGAACCTCGTCGGGAGCAGCCTTGCCGGTACCCTCGGCGCGAACGCCCATGCGGCCAACATGGTCGCGGCGATCTACATAGCCACCGGACAGGACCCGGCACAGGTCGTCGGAGGGAGCATGACCATGACCACCTGCGAGGATGTCGACGGCGACCTGTACATCTGCGTCAGGATGCCTGCGGTCGAGGTCGGAACGGTCGGCGGAGGCACACGTCTCCCCTGTCAGAGGGAGGCACTGTCCATGATCGGATGTCTCGGGGAGGGCAAGGCGAGGAAGCTCGCGGAGATCGTCGCGGCCACCGTGCTCGCCGGAGAGCTCTCCACCCTCGCCGCCCAGGCGGCCGGTCAGCTCGGGAGCGCCCACGCGAAGCTCGGACGCTGAAGGCGCGTCTTTCTTCATGCGCGGGCGCTCGCGCCCGCGTGACTTAAAATAGGGAATCCCCGATTGCCGTGGCATATGCCAGTCATCAACTTCAAGTACAGCGACCTCTGCACGATGCTCGGAGAGCAGGTCCCGGAGCAGAAGCTGGTCGAAAGGATCCCGATGATCGGCGCCGATATGCACGAGACCGAGGGGAACAGCGATGACATGACCGTCGAGTTCTTCCCCGACCGCCCCGACCTTTACAGCGTCGAGGGTCTCGCCAGAGCGCTCAGGGCCTTTCTGGACATCAAGCCCGGTATGGAGACGTACCCCGTGTCGGACTCCGACGTTGAAGTTTTCATAGACGAGAGTGTGAAGGCCGTGAGGCCGTACTTCCTTTGCGGCATAGTCCGCGATGTGGAGATCACGGACGAGTTCCTCAGGTCACTGATGGAGCTGCAGGAGAAGCTGCACATCACCATCGGAAGGAAGAGGAGCAAGCTCGCCATCGGCGTCCACGACCTGTCGAAGGTCGAACCGCCGTTCACGTACAGGCTCGCAGGCCCCAAGACGGTCCGTTTCGTCCCTCTAGCCATGGACGAGGAGATGGATCTCGACGAGATACTCCTGAAGAACGAGAAGGGAAAGGAGTACAACAGGCTCCTGGCAGGGATGTCCGAGTACCCCGTCATCCTGGATAGGGACGGGCAGGTCCTCTCGTTCCCCCCGATCATCAACGGGAGGCTCACCACCGTGACCGTCGGAAGGCACGACCTGTTCATAGACGTCACCGGGAACGACCGCAAGGCGGTCAAGGGCGCACTCGACATCGTTGCTACCGCACTTGCCGAGCGCGGAGGAAGGATCGAGACGGTCATCATGCACGATCGCGGCGAGACCTCCAGGTCCCCGGACCTGTCACCTGCCGTCAGGAGGATCTCCGTGAAGGAGTGCGACAGGTTCCTGGGCAGGCAGCTCGGGCCCGATGGGACCGTGGAGTGCCTCCGCAGGATGGGCCTGGACGCCGTGGCGGATGGCGACTATGTTACCGTCACGATACCGTCCACCAGGCTGGATATCATGCACGACGTCGACATCTTCGAGGATGTCGCCACCGGGTTCGGGTTCGACAACTTCGGCGGGTCGTACGACGTCGGTCAGACCACGGGTGCGCTGCTCCCCGAGACCACCCTCTCCGAGGGCATAAGGGATGTCATGGTCGGACTCGGGTTCACCGAGGTGAACACGCTCACGCTGAGCAATCCCGACGAGGAGTTCGGGATCTCCCGTCTTCCCGAGATGGATGTCGTCCGCGTTCTCAATCCTATCACGGAGGACCACACCTGCCTCAGGGCGAACCTCGCCCCCAGTCTGGTGAAGATCCTCAGGCACAACAAGCATCGCGACCTCCCCCAGAGGATATTCGAGGTCGGATATGTGGTCAGGGACGAGCTTACCAAGCTGCACCTCTGTGCCATGGCGACAGCGTCCAAGGTGACGTTCACCGAGGTCAAGTCCTGGACGGAGTCCTTCCTTCGCGAGGCAGGGGTCCAGTACACGTTGGACCAATGCGACTTCGAGACCTTCGTTCCCGGAAGGGGCGCATCAATCGTCATGGACGGGAAGGTCATCGGGATCTTCGGGGAGATGGCCCCTTCCGTCGTGGTCGGATACGAGATCACCCATCCCGTCGGATTCTGCGAGATCGACCTGGAGCCGATAATCGCCAACAAGAAGGACACCCTGTTCTGAGGTGAGATGATGGAGGTCGGAGACAAGTTCCCGGATTTCAGGTTGGCAGACGAGAACGGCGAGATCATGGACAGCTCCCTTCTCGAGGGGGTCCGCTACGTCATATACTTCTATCCCAGGGACAACACCCCGGGATGCACGAAGGAGGCGACGGAGTTCAGTGCCAGCATCGCGCAGTTCATGCTTCGCAACATCCCGGTCATAGGGGTGAGCAAGGATTCTTCCGAGTCCCACAGGAAGTTCATAGAGAAGAACCAGCTCAAGGTCAAGCTCCTGAGCGATCCCGAGCACGAGCTCATGGAGAAGGTCGGCGCCTGGGGGACCAAGGTCTCCTACGGGAAGGAGACCGTCGGCACGATAAGGTCCACATTCATCGTCGGAAAGGATGGGAAGGTGGAGGCCGCCTGGCGCAACGTCAAGGTGAACGGCCATGTGGAGAAGGTGCTCTCCACGGCCGTATCATGCTGCTTGAAGTCAAAGTGACCTATCGAGCGCTTTCAAAACCTCTTCCGCATCCGCCAGGAGGCTCAGGTCCGCGATCGTGTGGATCGGGGCATCCTGGTCCTTGTTCACTGCGATTATCCTCTTGGCGCCCATCATCCCCGCGCGGTGCTGGGCCGTCCCCGATATGCCGAACGCGATGTACAGGTCGGGGGACACAGTCCTGCCGGATATGCCGACCTGCCTGGACCTCGGGAGCCAACCCTTCTCGACGAGCGTGCGCGAGCATGACACCATGCCGCCCATCTTCCTGGCGACCGATTCCGCGACATCGACGGACGACCTGCTGCGTATCCCGTCTCCGAGGGAGATCAGTATCCTGGCGTCCCGGATGTCATCCTCCTCGTCATCGGATGGCTCGTCAGACATCACGTCCTTCACGGTGTCGCCCGGATACTGCCAGTATATCGCGGTCCCCTGACCCTCCTTCTTTTCGGGAAGGGGGAAGGTCCCTGGGCGTATCGTCGCCATCTGTGGGAATCCCACGCAGTCTATGTCCGCCATGATGGTCCCGCCGAACGCGGGACGCGTGACGGTCATCCTCCTGCCGTCGGTCCGGATTCCGGTACAGTCCGCCGTGAGGCCCGCTCCGATGGCGGATGCGACACGGGGCGCGATCTCGCGGCCGGTGGGCGTGGCCCCGAACAGCACGGTCGCCGGGTTGACCCTCTCGATTATGTCGCATATGCATTCGGCGTACGCCTCGGGCATGTACGTCTCGAGACGCCTGTCCCTCACATGGTAGAGCGTGTCCGTCCCGTACCCGAAGATCTCCGGGTACAGAGGCTTGATCTCGAGCCCTCCGAACACCACCGCGAACAGCCTTCCCTCGCAGACCCTGTCGGCCATGCCGAGCATCTCCGCGCTGACATCGGTCAGACGGACGGAATCGCCGTCCCTGACGGTCTCGACCAGGACGAGCGCCCCGTCGGCCGTCGACTGGTTGAGGTCGTAGCATTTGAGCATTCCGGGGGGAAGCCTGTCGGGGTCGTCCCCTCCGCTGGAGCATGTGGAGCACGATCCTCCCTCGCATCCGCTCATCTCACCGCCTCCGATTCCCTCAATATGAACTCCGCGGCCTTCGCCGGGTCGGTGATCTCCACCTTCATCCCCTTGCGGGAGCTCTTCACGGTCTCGGTCGACACTATCCTCGTCAGCGATCCCCTGAGACCCACGGAGTACAGGCCGAGCCCGATGTCGACACGTCCCAGCGTCCTGATCTCCTTCGACCTCGCCTCGAGATACATCTCGGCGGTAGGGAGGTGCCCGTTCGGGTCCACGGTGCCGAATGACACAACCGATCCGCGCGGTACCCTGGCAACCCTCCTGAACGTGTCGTAGTCCTGATGTGCGACGAATCCGTCCGCATCGGCCTCCAGTCCGGTGGTGTACGAGAACTGTTGGACCGCCAGGAGCTGGGCCACGCTGGCAGGGACCTGTCCCGTATCGCCGTCGATGGCCTGACGGCCGAACACGAGGAGGTCCGCATCCTGCTCGAATCTCCCTACGTACGCGGCGAGAACCCTGGATGTGGCATGGGTGTCCGCACCCGCGAAGTCCCTGTCGGTGAGCAGCGTGGCGTCGTCGGCGCCCAGCTCGAGGCATCTCCTCAGTGCCTCTGAGGCACCCGGAGGCCCCATCGTGACCGCGGACACCGTGTCCCCGGCCTTTTTCAACGACAGCATGGAGCAGAGCGCCTGCTCGCAGTACGGGTTGAGGATCGACGGGACCCCCGCCCTTATGAGGGAGCCGTTCTCGTCCAAGGGGACGTTGTATGTGTCAGGCACCTGTTTCACGAACACTATGAATCTCATCGTGTCTCCTCCAGGATGTTACCGGGGCACAGCATTCCCTTGGGGTCCATGGTGTCCTTGATCCTGCGGAGTCCCGCGATCCCCTCGTCACCGTACATCATGCGCATGTACTCGCGCTTGATCTTCCCGATGCCGTGCTCGGCGCTGGGGGACCCTCCGAGCTCTATCGCCTTCTCGGCGAACTCGGCGTACACGCGTTTCGCCTTCTCGAAGTCCTCCATCGATTTGAGTATGATCTCCACATGGGGGTGGTTGTCGCCCATGTGACCGAATATGACGTATTCGAGCCCGGATCCGTCGAGCCTCTCCTTGTAGAACGCCATCATCTCGTCGGCCGCATCGTCCGGGACGGACATGTCGGTGCCCATCTTGTGGATGTCCGGCATGGAGCCCTTCAGGGATGCGACGTATTCGAATATCGTCCTGGGGACGGAATGTCTGAGCTCCCTCATCCTTTCGCGGCTCTGGGCGTCCCTGCCGCACCAGGTCCTGGAGAGCGACCCCCCGTGGGCCTCGGCGATCCTGCCTATCTTTGCGATCCTGCCCTCGATGTTCTCATCCTCGTTCAGGTCCAGGAACACGGCGGAACCGGCGTACTCGGGCAGTGCCGGGATGCGTATCAGCGCAGGGTCCCCGTCCATGGTCCTGCGGACCAGTTCTATGGATCTGCAGTCCATGTACTCCAGGAACTCCGGGTCTATCGATCCGTCGTTGCGGATGTCGCGGATGGTCCCGATCGCGTCCTCGTCGGTCCGGAAGAACAGGATCAGGGACAGCAGGGGATGCCACGGTGCGAGGTACACATCTGCCTCGGCTATGATGCCGAATATCCCCTCGGACCCTATGAACAGGTCCACGAGGTCCATGTCCTCCTCGATCATCGGCCCCGTCGCGTTTTTCACGTTGCGGTTGAAGTCGTACCCCGGTATCTCGAAGGAGTACAGCTCCCTTCCCGCGGGGAAGGTCATGCGCCTCCCCTCGGCTTTGAACTCGCCGCGCGTTATGTCCATGCCCTGGCCGTCCGCCAGGACTATATCGAGCCTCCTGACCCAGTCGCGCGTCGGCCCGTACTTGAACGTCCTGGGACCGGAGGAGTTGCAGGCGATGTTCCCCCCGATGGAGCCGTCCAGCTCCGTGGGGTCTATCGGATAGAACCAAGGGGTCGCCTCGCCCTTCAGCGATTCGACCGCACCGGGCGTCACGTCCACGAGCCTGGAGAAGTCGCGGGTCGTCAGGACCCTGTTCAGCTCGCGGACCGTGGTACAGGGCAGGACCCTGGCGAAGTATCCCCGCTCGTCCCTCCCGATCCCGATGACCCCGGTCATCCTCTCGAGGGATAGAACGTAGCCCCCGTTGGGGACGCATCCCCCGCAGACGCCGGTCCTCATGGCGCTCACCGTCATCCTGTTGCCCTTGGAATGGTTGACCCTCATCGCCTCGCGGAGCTCGTTGCCGTCGTTCGGCGTGACGACGTACTCCGCGCTGCCCGTCGTCTTGGATTCGTCGGTCAGGTATCTGGACCCGGTGCGTATGCGTTGCCTGTCGAACAGGATCATCCCTCCCAGATGCGCGGTATCATGGCCGCGGTCACGGACTGCTCGGTCAGGCCCAGGCGGTCCAGGAGCCCCTTGCTGAGCATGCCGACCGCGCCCTGGCGCTTACCGATCCCGTTGTTCCCGTAGAGTCTCCTCACGGCATCCCCCACGGTCATCCCGCCCCTCACCAGTCCGGCGATGTCGTCGGGGTATCTGAACCCGGAGCCCTGTCCGTACGTGGTCCTGCCGCCCCTGTCGGTGACGGCGCAGTGCTGGATGTCGTAGAGGCCGTCGGGGAACTCGAACACCCCTGCCTCGATGCCCACGCCCAGGTCGTGGCCCCCCAGGGCGTTCCTGGACCTGTTCTCGGCCCCGAGACGGGTCTCGTCGCCGAACGGCTGCTGCGGGACATCCCCCTGGACGTCCACGGCCGTGATCCTGACCTCGCCGTATATCCTCTCCATGACGTTGCGGACCGCCTGCACCTTAACCGGGTTCAGGGACCCGACGGCGATGTCGATGACGTCCCTCCTCCCGGAGCGGCTGTACTCTCCCCTGAGTATGGCGGAGGCGCTGATCTTCCCGCCGTCGTCCGCGTTTATCAGAGGCACCACGGACAGCTCCAATTTCCGGATCCCGCGGGACTCCCTCCTCTCGTTGATCAGCCTACCGTTGGGGAGGCTCTCCTCCGACACGACCAGCACGTCCACGTCGTCCATCTTGTCGGACGGACCGTAGATGTCGTCTATGACGAACAGGTCGTATCTGCCGAAGGTGTCCAGGAAGCGTCTCAGCTCCCTCATCCTTATCTCCAGCGGGACGGAGACCTCGCGGCCCCCTGATGACATCTCGTCGGACGTTATGCCGACCAGGACCCTGTCACCGGTCTCGAACGCCCTTCTGATGAGGGCCTTGTGCCCCTCGTGGAGGACGCCGAACGTGCCCGCGACCGCAGACGTCGTCATAGGCTGACCACTACACAGACCACGACGACGGCCACCAGGGCCACCCAGATCAAGGACAGCTTCTTGAGCTGTTTCTTCACATCCGCGCTCGCGACCGATTTGCACTCGTTGCTGCAGAACTTGCCCTCGCCCACGAATGCCTTCCCGCAGTGCTCGCAATGGCGGTGCTGCGGTATCCTCTCTACTGTTGATTCTGCCATTTTCATGCCTCCCTGCGGTCCATCTCGTTCTGGACTATGACGATGCAGTGGTTTGCGTGCAGGCTGACCGGTCCGAGGCATATCCTGTCCGGACCGTACGATTCTATCATAGCCTCCTCTTCGGGCGTGGGGTCCTGGTTGTCGCCCATGACGAACACGGGGTTGTCCGGGAACTCGTAGTCCCTGCAGTCCGTGCCGTCCTCCTTGAGGTAGATTATCTTCCCGTCCTCGGAGAGCTTCCTCAGGACGTCGGAGAACGACATCCTGGTGACGTACACCCCGGGTGTGGACTGGACCTCCTCGTCCTTCCCGACGGGTTTCATGAGCGCGTTGCGTATGAGCGATGCCGTGCTCCTCTCGTCGGGGTTGAGGTATCTCGCATGTTCCCCCTTGAATATCACGGTCTTGGGGGCGTCGTCGCCTCCTTCCAGGACCAGGTAGACCTCCACGTCCTTGCGTATGCCGTGGCTCAGGAAGAGCGACGAGTTGGCGCATCTCACCAGTATGTCGAGCCTCCCCGCCCCTCCGGCCAGGTCGTCCAGTTTGAAATCGCCGGTGGTGCATGCGCGATGCCCCGTGATCACGAAGCGCCTCATCGGATCACTGCAGGTCCTTGAGGCTGTCCAGGTCGACGCCTCCGAGCTGCTTCATCATCTGCTTGCGCATCTTACGGTCCTTGCCGAACGACTGCATGGTCTTCTTGGTCGTGTTGTACTGCTTCAGCAGTTCGCGGACGTCGTGGCTGGAGACCCCGGCACCGGCGGCTATCCTGTCGATGCGCTTCGCCTTGATCAGGGACGGGTCCTCCTTCTCCTCCGCGGTCATGGAGTCCATGATCGTGCGGAACACGGAGAGCTTCTTCTGCGAGGCCTCGTAGTCGATCTTGTCCTCATAGTTGCTCATGCCGGGAAGCATGCTCATCAGCTTCTGGAGCGTCCCCATCTTCCCGACGGCCGCCATCTGGTAGTACATGTCGTTGAGGTTGAACTTGCCGGTCATGATGGCGCGGCTGACCTTCTCCATGGCCTCGTCCTCGCCGATCTCCTCGGACGCCATCTCCATCAGGGCGGACATGTCCCCCATCCCCAGCAGGCGCGATATGAAGCGGTTAGCGTCGAACGGCTCCAGGTCGCGTATGTGCTCCCCGGTACCGATGAACACGATCCTAGCCTTGGTCTTGGCCATCGCGGAGATCGCACCGCCCCCCTTGGCGGTTCCGTCCATCTTGGTGAGGATGACCCCCGTGACGCCGACGGCGTTGTGGAACGCCTCGGCCTGGGGTCCGGCCTGCTGGCCCACCTGCGAGTCCAGGACGAGGACCCTCTCCTCAGGCTTGGCGACGGCGGCGATGTCCTTTATCTCCTGGATGAGGTCGTCCTCCAGGGCATGGCGTCCGGACGTATCGATGATGACGACCTTCTTGTCCTTGAAATGGGCGATGCCGTGCTCAACGATCTTCGCCGCATTCGTCTCCCCGGGCTCCCCGTAGACGTCGACGTTCACCTTCTCGCCCAGCTGCTTCAGCTGGTCGAGCGCGGCCGGCCTGTAGACATCGGCCCCGATGAGGCCGACGGAGAATCCCTTCTTCGAGAAGTACAGTGCGAGCTTCCCGGTGGAGGTGGTCTTTCCTTGACCGTAGAGTCCGACCATCATGATGGTCTGGGGCTTCATGGACAGTCCCTCGCCGTTGTCGACGAGCTTGACGAGCTCCTCGTAGATGATGTGCGTGAGGTGCTGCTTCATGCTCTTCCCTGCGGCGGGAGGCTCATTCTTCGCGCGGTCCTTCACGCCGTTCGTCACGTCCAGGACCAGCTTCACGTTCACATCGGCTTCCAACAGCGCACGCTGGAGGTCCTTGCAGATGTCGTTGATCAGCTCGTCGTCGACTGACGAGGCGTGTCCTACGCGCCCCAATACCCCCCTAAGGGATTTTCCAAGTCCTTCCAAGACCATCTCAATCGCGCATCCATACGCGCGATTGGATATAAAGAATCGCGAAGGTGGTTCGAAGTCGGAAATGCACAAAAGGTGTGGGATCGGCCAGAGTATAAGAAGGGATGGGATGCACTCTACAGCCTGGCCGTTCCCTGCAATCATCAAATGGAACAGCAATATTTAAAGTTATTTCTAAAAATAAAGGTGAACACTTTATAAATAACGTATTATGATTGATTGGTAAGGGGTTTTGGGGGCCGGAGCCCCCGGTTTAGAATCAGAGGTATCCAGACTTCTGGAGAGCCATGAGGTCCTCGGTGGAGAGCTTCTCTCCTGCCTTGAATCTCTCGAAGATCTCCTTGGCTTCCTTCTTGCCCTCGACGTCGGCGCGCTTCTTTCCGCCGCGTGCCGCACCGCCCTTCTTGGAGCCGCGGAATCCGGTGGCATCCCTGTCGATCTCGTGGACGGACTTGATCTGCTCGATGTGCTTGCGGTGCTCCTCATCGGCCGCCTGCTTGCACTCGACGAACTTCGCCTGGGCTGCGTCGGCCTCCTTTCTGAGCCTGTCTGCCTGCTCGTAGAAGCCGATCATCTTGTCGTGGGCCGCCTGGGCCTGCTCGGCGTACTCGGAGACCTGGTGGTGGTAGGTCTCGGCCTCTGCCTTAGCATCCCTGAGCTGCTGGACAAGGTCCTTGACCTCATCGTTCTCGGAATAGGCCTTCTCCCTCTCCTCGATCTGCTTGGCGAGGTAGGAGATCTGCTTGACGATCTCGTTCTCCTTGTCCTTTCCGAGGGACTTGGTCATCTGGGTGTACTCAAGGTCCTGGAGCTGTTTCTTCAGCTGCTTGACGGGAACCTCGTTCCTGTCGTCGGACTTCTCGCTGCGGTAGGGGGCGAGCTGCTCTTTCAGGGCGCTGACCTTCTGGTTCCACTCGTCCCTGAACTCTTTCGTCTCCCTGACCTTCTGATTGAAGGAGTCGCGCTCCTCTCTGCACTTTCCGGCCTCGTCGACAAGCTCCCTGACCTGTCCGTTGAGGGCGTCCCTCTTGGACTTCCACTCCTTGGTCTGGGCGTTGAGCTCGTCGCGCTTCTTCCTGTGCATGTCTGCCTCTTCGTTGAGGCTCTCGCGGTTTGCATCCGAAGCGGTCTCTTCGGTCGCAGGCTGCTCCTCGACGGGGGCTTCTGTCTGTGCCTCATTGACCATGACTTCCTGCTCCTCCATCTGAGAATCCTGCTGCTGTACTTCCTCCGTAAAACCTTCCATAAATCCACACTCAAACATTCGACGCGGTCATGAGTTAAGCATGACCCACTTCAAAGGGGGTCTATCATCAACTCCCATATAAGTGTTTACCCCGTGCTCTCGTCCGAGCCGTAATGTCGGCCTGCCGATTAACGGTAGCACCTAAAAAATATGGAGGTGGTGCCCGTCCGATAGACCCGTCACGTCCCCCTATGGGAAGGTAGTGTGTTTCCTAATTCTGGTGTCATATAGACATCCTCGTGGATTTGAAACGGT
>NZ_JBEQWH010000033.1:0-523 GCF_047501175.1 Candidatus Methanoprimaticola sp. MG2 | reverse complement strand
ATTTTGGGATCAGCGCGGTCGGGATCGTCATTTTGATCTGCTGATCCTGCGGCACTGTGAAAAAGCCGGTTTCATCACGCACAAAGCCCTGCGCCTCCATCGCTTTGGCAACCCATTCTTCGTTGTCGAAGGTCTTTTTGATCTTCGGATCGACGCTCTGGAACAGACCGTAATCGCCCTGCGTATAGAACAGGCGCTTTTTGTCAAAGCCCGCGCGTTGGAAGCGGTGGTCGACGTTGGTGGTCAGCACGAAATAATCCTTGTCCTTCACGAGCGAGAGCAGGTTCTCATACACCGGCTTGGGCGAGTTGATATAGCGGTTGAAATAGATATGCCTTGCCCACCATGCCCAGCGCGTTTCTTCATTCGGAAACGGATAAAACCCGCCCGAATACATATCGGTGATGCCGAATTTCTCTTTGAAGTCAAAGAAATACTTTTCAAAGCGTTCGCCGCTGTAGGTCAGCCCCGCGGAGGTGGAAAGCCCCGCGCCTGCACCGATAACGATCGCATCGCATGCATC
>NZ_JBEQWH010000032.1:0-526 GCF_047501175.1 Candidatus Methanoprimaticola sp. MG2 | reverse complement strand
CTCCTTCCGAGTATGATCTTGGAAAGGGATTGGTAACTAGCACTTATGGCAGGATGCAACTCGAGAATGTAGTATGTACTGGCAGAATTCACAGGATATTCCGAATCCGGAAATGTCCCTTGAGAAATGGAAACTTCAGCTTCCGATTCCTCGGAGATGATGGCCATCCCACAGATCCCTGCGGCGATGACCGCGAAGACTGCGAAAGAGGCGAACAATGCATTGTTAGACATGGAATTCACCTTGACGATTTGAGAATCCCTCTACTATAGAGGGATGCGAACGCGGCCTTACGGCCACTCTCCCTCCCGTTCTTCCAGGACTGTTTGATCCTGTCATTTATGATCCTGTTCTCCTGAGCCGAAAGCTTGGAGTTCCAGAATCCCTTGTATCCTGACGGTCTAGACGACATGATGATAACTCCCCGTCCGAATCAGAATAGAAGAGATTGGACGGATTGCCTGTCATTGAACCCGGCAGGCAGGGTCGGTCTCTTGACATCCGCTCCGGGATGTCCGATGACAAG
>NZ_JBEQWH010000031.1:0-731 GCF_047501175.1 Candidatus Methanoprimaticola sp. MG2 | reverse complement strand
TCGGAGATGCCCGGTCACGAGGTCTTCATGGACGGGGACCTCTACGCAATCGTCGCCAGGCCCAGGAGGTCGGGCGCGTGATCTGCTGTGACGAGCTCTACGATGCCATCGCGGAGGACGATCTCGAGACCGACATCGTCAGGAACGGACTGTCCGTCACCAGAGGAGGTCCCCTGATCAGATACTGCCCCTGGTGCGGCAAGAGAATCAGGATCGACGGAGAGGGACCCGCATGAGGCAGAGCGATGTCCTCCTCGCCCTCAGGTCCGGCGGGAGGATGACCGTCCCGGAGATCGTCGAGGCCCTGGCCCCGAACGTCGCCGGATGCACGGAGGATACTGTTCGCAGGGCCCTCCGGAGTCTCCGGGACAAGGGCAAGGTCCGCCCCGCGTACGTCGATCGCAGCATCAGACGCGCAGTGTGGGAGGCCGTGCGATGGTTTCGAGCATTGTTTCTGAAGTGATATCTATTGATTCCGCGATCCGCATGGAAAACGGAAAGGGAGGTGAGAAAGGAATGGCAAGCGAATGGGAGGAGCTGGAGAAGCTGACCAAGGAGGAGCTCATCATCGAGCTCGTGAAGGAGCGTACAGCGCACCGCGAACTATGCCGTGGCATGAGGTCTCTGATAGATTTCTACCACCCGGCGGATGACGAGCGCTACTTCATTGATGGCGAGAGCGACGACGAATGGCCCGGACACAGGACCACCGACGAATGGGCCCGCAGGAT
>NZ_JBEQWH010000030.1:0-838 GCF_047501175.1 Candidatus Methanoprimaticola sp. MG2 | reverse complement strand
ACCCGGCAGGCAGGGTCGGTCTCTTGACATCCGCTCCGGGATGTCCGATGACAAGGACATCGAAGCAGTTACGATACCGGTTCCATCCCAGGATCTTCACGGCTCTGGTGTCCTCCATCTGCAGAAGCTGAACATAGCGGGAAGCGGCGTCGTCGAAGGACGAACATCTGAAACGACGTATCTTGATCTCCTCATGGCCGTTGGAATCCCAACAGCCATTGTGATAGACCCTGTCGACGACGAACTCCCTCATGGGATCAAGCCTTCCCACCGGACTTGAAGGCCTTGAGCTTCGAGAGTGCGACATCGAGATCGTCAACCGCCTGAGAGGAAGGTCCGAGCTCGAGTCCCTCGATCGCCTCGGCGACCTTCAGGAGATGCTCACCGAACGCACGGATGGAATCGGCATCCTTAGGAATGGGGATGCTCGTCACATTGTTCTTCATGGATCCGTTCTCGTCGCGGACCTTCTCCATGAAGTAGAGAGAGTACGTCGGAACGGGCGGGAGATAGCTCTTGGTCGATTCGTCGTACTTCTCAGCAAGAGCCAGATTCGACGTCACCGACCCGATGGTGATCTTGAGGAGAGGCTCCTTCTTAGTGAAATGACGCTCCTCCGGAACTCCGAGGTTCTTCTGGACATCTGCGATGATGGTCTGTGTGTTGTTCTGCTTGTTCGTATTGTTGATTTCATTCTGTGTAGACATCGGTCATTACCTCCTGTCAGCTTGTGGAAACGGTTTCGAGAAGAGGTTTCAAATGATCTCTCGAGAGCTTTCGCTGTTCATTCGTTCACAAAACGAGGCGATCACCCCCGGCCATTGTTGAAGCAATGACT